>NZ_WNXE01000013.1:13462-46348 GCF_010993615.1 Arhodomonas sp. KWT
ACGCATCCGCGAGTACATCGCCGCCGGTGACTGCATGCAGGTGGTGCCCTCACAGCGCATGACCGCCGGTTATCACGGCCGCCCGCTGGACCTCTACCGGGCGCTGCGGTGCACGAACCCCTCACCGTACATGTACTTCCTCGATCTCGGTGACTTCCAGGTCGTGGGCTCCTCGCCGGAGATCCTCGCCCGGGTGGAGGACGGCGAGGTCACGGTGCGCCCGCTCGCGGGTACCCGCCGGCGCGGGCGCAACGAGGCGGAGGACCGCGAGCTGGAGACCGAGCTGCTCGCCGACCCCAAGGAGCGCGCCGAGCACCTCATGCTCATCGACCTCGGCCGTAACGACATCGGCCGGGTCTGCGAGACGGGGAGCGTGCGGGTCACCGACCAGATGGCGATCGAGCGCTACTCCCACGTCATGCACATCGTCTCCAACGTCAGCGGCCGGCTGCGTTCCGGGCTCTCGCCCATGGACGTGCTGCGCGCCACCTTTCCGGCGGGCACCCTGTCGGGGGCGCCGAAGATCCGCGCCATGGAGATCATCGACGAGGTGGAGACGGTCAAGCGCGGGGTCTACTCCGGCGCCGTCGGCTACCTTTCCTGGTCCGGCAACATGGATACCGCCATCGCCATCCGCACCGCGGTGGTCAAGGACGGCGAGGTCCACGTGCAGGCAGGGGCCGGCGTGGTCCACGACTCCGTCCCCCGCCTGGAGTGGGAGGAGACCCTAAACAAGGGCCGCGCGCTGTTCCGCGCCGTGGCCATGGCCGAAGCCGGCCTGGACAGCTGAGGGCGCCACCATGCTGCTGATGATCGACAATTACGACTCGTTCACCTGGAACCTGGTGCAGTACCTCGGCGAGCTCGGTGCGGAGGTGGCGGTCCATCGCAACGACGCCATCTCCGTGGCGGATATCGAGCGGATGGCGCCGGAGCGCATCGTGATCTCCCCCGGTCCGTGCACGCCGGACGAGGCCGGCATCTCGCTGGACGTGGTCCGCCGCTTTGCCGGACGCGTGCCGCTGCTCGGCGTCTGCCTCGGCCACCAGGCCATCGGCCAGGCGTTCGGGGCCCGGGTGGTGCGTGCCGGGCGGGTGATGCACGGCAAGACCTCGGCGGTGCACCACCGCGGCCGGGGCGTGTTCGCCGGTCTGCCCAACCCCATGGAGGCGACCCGCTATCATTCCCTGGTGCTGGAGCGCTCGAGCCTGCCGCCGTGCTTCGAGGTCACGGCGTGGAGCGAGAACGAGGACGGCAGTATCGAGGAGATCATGGGCGTGCGCCACGTGAGCCTGGACGTCGAGGGGGTGCAGTTCCATCCCGAGTCCATCCTCACGGCGGCGGGCCACGACCTGCTGCGCAATTTCCTGGAGCGCCCCGCCCGGGCGGCTTGAATCGAGGAGTCCGAGATGAACATACAGGAAGCGATCCGGGCGGTGATGGACCGCCGGGATCTCGGCTACGACGAGATGACCGCCGTGATGCGCCAGATCATGACCGGCGAGGCGACCAACGCGCAGATCGGCGGCTTCCTGGTCGGGCTGCAGATGAAGCGCGAGAGCGTCCCGGAGATCGCCGCGGCGGCGGGGGTCATGCGTGAGCTGGCCACCAAGGTGCGTGTCGAGGGCGACGCCCTGGTCGACATCTGCGGCACCGGCGGCGACGGCGCCGACCTGTTCAACGTCTCCACCGGGGCGATGTTCATCGTCGCCGCCGCGGGGGGGCGGGTCGCCAAGCACGGCAACCGCTCGGTGTCCTCCTCCTCCGGCAGCGCGGACCTGCTCGAGGCCGCCGGGGCGAAGCTCGACCTCGATCCCGAGGCGGTGGGCGAGTGCGTCGACCGCGTGGGGGTGGGCTTCATGTTCGCGCCCAGGCACCACAGCGCCATGCGTCACGCCGTGGCCGCGCGCCGGGAGATGGCGGTGCGCACGATCTTCAACCTGCTCGGGCCGCTGACCAACCCGGCCGGGGCGCGACGCCAGCTCCTCGGCGTGTTCGCCGATCACTGGGTCCGGCCGGTGGCGGAGGTGCTCCAGCGTCTCGGCAGCGAGCGGGTCATGGTGGTGCACTCCGAGGACGGCCTCGATGAGGTGAGCATCGCCGCGCCCACCCACGTCGCCGAGCTCGACGATGGCGTGATCCGCGAGTACACGATCCGCCCGGAGGACTTCGGCCTCGCCAGCGCGTCGCTGGACGCGGTCAAGGTGCACACGGCGGTGGAGAGCCTGGACATCATCCGCCGCGTCTACGCCGGCGAGCCCGGGCCGGCGGCGGACATGCTCTCGCTCAACGCCGGGGCGTCTATCTACTGCGCCGGACTGGCCGACAGTGTCGAGGCCGGCGTGGAGCGCGCCCGCGCCGTGCTCGCCGATGGCGCCGCCGGCCGCCGGCTGGAAGAGTTCGTCCACTACACCAACCGCTTCTAGTGACGGAGGGCGCGATGGCGGAGCAGCGAGACATCCCCGACATCCTCAAGCGCATCCTCGAGCGCAAGGCGGAGGTGGTCGCCGAGCGTGGCGAGCAGGTGGGCATGCAGGCGTTCCGCAACCGCCTGGAGCACGCACCGGCGCCGCGGGGGTTCGCGGCGGCCCTGGCCGGCGAGATCGCCGCCGGCCGCTGCGGCGTGATCGCCGAGATCAAGCGCGCCTCCCCGAGCAAGGGCGTCATCCGCGACCCCTTCGACCCGGTGGAGATCGCCCGCAGCTACGAGCGCGGCGGCGCGACGTGCCTGTCCGTGCTCACCGACGAGGACTTCTTCCAGGGTTGTGACCGGTACCTGGAGCAGGCCCGGGAGGCCACGGCGCTGCCGGTGCTGCGCAAGGACTTCATCATCGACCCGTACCAGGTCTACGAGGCCCGGGCGCTGGGGGCGGACTGCATCCTGCTGATCGTCGCCGCACTCGGCGACACCCGGCTGGCCGAGCTTCACGGGCTCGCCGGCGAGCTCGGCATGGACTGCCTGGTGGAGGTGCACACCGCGGAGGAGCTGGAGCGGGCGCTGCGCCTGCGCCCGGCGCTGCTCGGTATCAACAACCGGGACCTGCACACCTTCGAGACGGATATCCGCACCACCGTCGAGCTCTGCGATGCAATCCCGCCGGAGGTGGTCCGGGTGACGGAGAGCGGGATCCACACCCGTGAGGAGGTGGACTACATGCGCCGTCACGGCGTGCACGGGTTCCTGGTAGGCGAGGCGTTCATGCGTGTGCCCGAGCCGGGCGAGAAGCTCGCGGAGCTGTTCGGCGCCGGCTGATCGCGTGCGCCGGACGCGGCGCGCGACCATTCTGCCCCGCCGGCCCGTTCCGGGAAGGGCGCGGTGGACGGCGGCCGCCCGCCATGCCGTTCGCCGGCCGTGGCGGTGCGGTCAGCGGGTGTTGTGGATCACCATGGTCTTGCCGCTGACCGCGATCAGGCCGCGCTCCTCGAGGTCCTTGAGCACACGGCCGACCATCTCCCGGGAGCAGCCCACGATCCGGCCGAGCTCCTGGCGGGTGATGCGGATCTGCATGCCGTCCGGGTGGGTCAGCGCGTCCGGCTCCCGGGCCAGGTCGAGGAGCGTGCGCGCGATCCGACCGGTCACGTCGAGGAAGGCCAGGTCATGCACCTTCGCGCTGGTGCGGCGCAGCCGGTCCGCCATCTGCCCGGCGAGCAGGAACAGCAGCTGCGGATCCTCCTCGGCGGCCTGGCGGAACCGCGCGTAGCTGATCTCGGCGAGCTCGCAGTGCGTACGCGTGCGCACCCAGGCACTGCGTGTGCTGGTGCCCCCGAACAGCCCCATCTCCCCGAAGAAGTCCCCGGCGTTGAGATAGGAGAGCACCAGCTCGTGGCCGCTGTCGTCATCCATGAGCACGCTCACCGATCCCTCGATGATGTAATACAGTGCGTCCGCCTGGTCACCGGCGTAGATCACCACCGTCTTGGGTGGATAGCGCCGCCGATGGCAGTGCGAGAGCAGATTCTGAATCGGGAGCTCGCTGTCCGTAACCGCTCGTACCATGCTGGTGCAACCTGGCCGTTGAATGGCGGGATCACCATAAGCGATGTGTAGATCATTGTGAATAAGTTCGCAAGTCTTGAGCGTGGATGCACAGCGGAGCCTGTTTGGCGGGGTATTCTGGTGGTATACTAAAAGATTACCCACAGAAAACCGCATTTTCTGGCGCCCTGAATCCGGGCGGCGAGGGCAGGAGCGCACGATGGGCATGCACGCGACGGTGAGCTGGCTCGGCAAGATGGCCTTTCGCGGCGAGACGGGCAGCGGTCACGAGGTCGTGGTCGACGGCCCGCCGGACCTGGGCGGCGAGGATCGCGGCGCCCGTCCCATGGAACTGATGCTGCTCAGCCTCGGGAGTTGTTCGGCGGTGGATGTCGTCCATATCCTCCGGAAAGGGCGCCATGACGTCGTCGACTGTGTGGTCGAGGTGAACGGCGAGCGGGCCGAGCAGCCGCCGAAGGTGTTCACCCGCATCCACCTGCACTACCGCGTGGTCGGGCGTGACCTGCGTGAATCGGTGGTCGCGCGCGCGGTGTCATTGTCCGCGGAGAAATACTGCTCGGCCTCGCTGATGCTCAGTCAGGCTGCCGAGATCACCCATGATTTCGAGGTGGCGCAGCCCTAGAGCCAGCGTCCCCGCCCGGGGGTTGCCGGGTGATATAGCCATATCATGTGTGAACCGTCGTCTCAGGAGGGCGCAAATTTGGCGGAGTCGAAGCAGCGCGTGAAGCTCTACGGGTTCAACAACCTGACCAAGTCGCTGAGCTTCAACATCTATGATGTCTGCTACGCGGACTCGCCGGGCCAGCGCCAGGCCTATATCGAGTACATCGACGAGGTCTATAACGCCGAGCGGCTGACCCAGATCCTCACCGGTGTGTCCGACATCATCGGTGCGAACATCCTCAATATCGCGCGCGAGGACTACGAGCCCCAGGGCGCGAGTGTCACCCTGCTCATCTCCGAGGAGGACGGTGACAGCGACGACGGCACCTACGTCACCGCGCCGGCGTCGCCCGGGCCGTTGCCGGAGACCGTGCTAGGCCACCTCGACAAGAGCCACATCACCGTACACACGTATCCGGAGAGCCATCCCCATCGCGGGGTGAGTACCTTCCGGGCGGATATCGATGTGTCCACCTGTGGGCTGATTTCACCGCTGAAGGCGCTGAACTACCTGATCCATTCGTTCGACTCGGACATCGTGACGATGGATTACCGCGTGCGTGGGTTCACCCGCGACGTGGAGGGGCGCAAGCACTTCATCGACCACGAGATCAACTCGATCCAGAACTACCTGGCCGAGGACACCCTGAGGCGCTATCACACCATCGACGTGAACGTCTTCCAGGAGAACATGTTCCACACCAAGATGCTCCTCAAGGACTGGGACATCGACGACTACCTCTTTGGGCAGCGTTCCGCCGACCTCACCCCGGAGCGTCGGGACGAGATCCGCCGCCAGCTCCGCCGGGAGATGAGCGAGATCTTCTCCGGGCGGAACCTCTCGCCGGACCAGGAGGTGTGACGCCGGCGCGCCACCACGACTGATGATTGCGCCCGCGCGCGAAGCGCGGGCGCAATTCGTAATGGCGGGAACCGGCCCGTTCAGAGGCGGTAAGTGGTCGCCGTCATCACCCGCGAGGTCAGACGCATCACTGCCTTTATCGGGCGGGGCAGCTCGCGGGCGCCGGCTTCCACCGCCATCCCCGCGTGCTCGCCCTCGTCCGTGCGCATCTGTTCAACGATCGCGCGGCTGCGGACGTCCGCGTCCGGCAGGTGCCCCAGGTGGCCGCTCAGGTGGGTGACGACCTGGCGCTCGGTCTCCGCGAGGAAACCGAGGCTCCAGCGGTCGCCGGCAGTGCCGGCGGCAATCCCCATTGCCAGCGACCCGAGGTAGAAGGCCGGGTCCAGCAGGCTCGTGCGGCTGTCCAGCTCCGTGAGCCGGGTGCGGCACCACACCAGGTGGTCGTTCTCCTCGTCCGCCGCGCGCTCCATCTTCTGACGGATCGCCGGGTCGCGTGCGGTCAGTGCCTGGCCCTGGTAGAGGGCCTGGGCGCAGACTTCGCCACAGTGGTTGACCCGCATCAGTCCGGCGGCGTGTCGGCGTTCGGCGTCGGAGAGCGCTCCCTCCTCGACACCTTTCGCCGGGTAGAGCCGGCCCGTGGTGGGCGGGTTGCCGAACACCGTGCGCAGCGCCTGGTCGAGATGGGCGACAAGCCGGTCCGCGGGCGTGTAGTGGCGTGCGTGCATGGCGGCGCTCCCTGTCTGCAGCGTGCGGTGGCCGTTATTCTACGCCCGGCGCCCGGCGCTTTCAGCGGGGCGGTTGACACGCGCGCCGTCGCGGCCGAAAATCTCGCGCCATCGAACGCGGTGTCCCGGGCAGCGGGGCCGCGTATTGTATTCGTTTCCCAACGAGTGGTTGTGGTCGGCTCCGGCGTCGGTTAGAATCGCCGGTCTTTTGATGGACGCGACTGCTTCGGAGATCAGCTTCGATGAAGACCTTCAGCGCCAAACCCGCTGACGTCAAGCGTGACTGGTACGTGGTGGACGCCGCGGGCAAGACCCTGGGCCGCCTTGCCTCGGAAGTCGCGTATCGTCTGCGCGGCAAGCACAAGCCCGAGTTCACGCCCCATGTCGACACCGGCGACTACATCGTCGTGATCAACGCGGACAAGGTGGCGGTCACCGGGCGCAAGCGCCGTGACAAGACCTATTTCCGCTTCACCGGCTACGTCGGCAACGGCAAGACCTTCACGTTCGAGGAGCTCCAGAACCGCTCCCCCGAGAGCATCATCGAGCTCGCGGTCAAGGGCATGATGCCGAAGGGCCCCCTCGGCCGGCAGATGCTCAAGAAGCTCAAGGTCTACGCCGGTGCCGAGCATCAACACCACGCGCAGCAGCCCCAGGCCCTCGAGGTCTGAGTCCGGCGAGTCGCGCTGAAGGACGGAAGTTAGAGAATCATGGCAGCACAGCAGTTTTACGGTACCGGTCGACGCAAGACCTCCAGTGCGCGGGTTTTCCTGCGCCCGGGTAATGGCCAGATCACCGTCAACGGCCGCGATCTGGACGAGTACTTCGGCCGCGAGACGGCGCGTATGATCGTGCGTCAGCCGCTGGAGCTCACCGAGACTTCCGGCCAGTTCGACATCTATGTTACGGTCAACGGCGGCGGTTCGACGGGTCAGGCGGGCGCGATTCGCCACGGCATCACCCACGCGCTGACCCGTTACGACGAGGAGCTCAAGCCGACCCTTCGTCGTGCCGGTTACGTCACCCGTGACGATCGCATGGTCGAGCGCAAGAAGATCGGCCTGCACAAGGCGCGTCGGGCGACTCAGTTCTCGAAGCGCTAAAGACGGTTTCATTGGGGGATCGTCTAGTGGTAGGACAGCGGACTCTGACTCCGTCAACCTAGGTTCGAATCCTAGTCCCCCAGCCAACAGAAAGGGCCTGCAGCGACGCTGCAGGCCCTTTTTCTTTGTGGCCGGGCTGTGCGAGTTCGGTCACCGGTGGGGATGCGGTTCCATTCGCTCAGCTGTGCGTGTTCGCCAGGCTATCGATTCGTTGAGGCAGACGGTTCACGCATCCATCCCCGCCGGTGTTAACCTGTACCGAAAGGGTAACTTTCGTTCCGGGCGCATCATCCTGTCATGGCAGGGGCCCGGGCGGGGACGGGGAATAAGATGTCCGAGCTGGTCACCCCACAGGGCTTTCCGCCGGCGACCGGCCCGCTGGTGGACCGTTTCGAGCGGAGCAAGCACAAGCTGCGTCTCTCGCTCACTGATCGCTGTAACTTCCGCTGCCACTACTGCATGCCGGAGGATCCGGAGTGGCTGCCGCGCGAGCAGCTGCTCTCGTTCGAGGAGTTCGAGCGGGTGTCGCGGGTGTTCATCACCCGGCTCGGCATCGACCGTATCCGCCTGACCGGTGGCGAGCCGCTGATGCGGCGGGGCGTGTCCGGCTTCGTCGCCCAGCTCAACGGGCTGCGCGAGCTCGGCCTGGAGCGCATCTCGATGACGAGCAACGGCGTGCCGCTGCGTCGCCACGCCGCGGATCTGGCGGCCGCCGGGCTGGACGACATTAATATCAGCATCGACTCCATCGACCCGGAGCGCTTCCGCCGCATGACCGGCGGCGGTGAGCTGGACACGGTGCTGGCGGGTATCCGTGCCGCGCGGGACGCCGGCCTGGGGATGAAGCTCAACGCGGTAGTGATCCGCGGCGACAACGAGGACGACATCGTGCCGCTCACCGAGTGGGCGATGGGCGAGGGCGTGCCGCTGCGGTTCATCGAGTTCATGCCGCTGGACGCCCGGGGCGGCTGGCAGCCCCAGCGGGTGGTGCCGGAGCGCGAGATCATCGATCGGCTCGCCGAGCGCCACTCGGTCGAGGCGACGCCGCGCACCCGCGAGCCGGCGACCTATTACCGCGTCGACGGGGGGTACAGCCTGGGCGTGATCTCCACCGTTTCCAACCCGTTCTGCGCCACCTGTGACCGGGTCCGCGTGACCGCGACCGGCGAGATCTACCCCTGCCTGTTCTCGCCGATGAACACCGACCTCAAGACCCCGCTGCGCGACGGTGCCAGTGACGACGACCTCGAACACGTCATCCGCGGCGCGGTCTGGCGCAAGGGCAAGGGCTTCGCCGAGAGCGCGGGCTACGTCCAGCGCGCGATCACGATGCACGGTCTGGGAGGATAGCGCGGCATGGAGCTGGAGCTGCATGGCGTCCTCTCTGAGGCCGCCGGCCGGGAGCGGATGGAACTGGGCGTGGCGCCCGGCGACCGGGTGGCGGACGTGCTGGAACGCCTTGGGACGGAGATCCCCGAGCTGGCCCCCCATCTGCCCCGGGTTGCGTGCGCCGTCGGCGATACGCTGGTACCGCGGGGGACGGTGCTGGAGGGCGGCGAGCGGCTGGCGCTGCTGCCGCCGGTGAGCGGAGGCTGAGGCGATGACGCATCTGACCGAGACGCCCCTGTCCCTCGCTGACGTGCTCGCCGAGACCGACGACCCGCGCTGTGGCGCCCTCGTGGTCTTCGAGGGCGTGGTGCGCGACCACCACGACGGCCGCGGCGTGAGCGCGATGGAATACACTGCCTACGCCCCGCTGGCCCGGCGGGAGCTGGCCGATCTCGAGGCCGAGACCCGGGAACGCTTCGGCGTGCCGGTCTGCCGGATCGTCCACCGTACCGGCCGGCTGGAGATCGGTGAGGCGAGCGTGCTCGTCGTCGTGCGCGCCCCGCATCGCGGCGACGCCTTCGACGCCGCGCGCTACGCCATAGACACCCTCAAGCAGCGCGTACCGATCTGGAAGCACGACTTCTTCGACGATGGCGGTGCCGCCTGGCAGGACGGCACCAGCCTCGGCGAGCGCGCGGAGGACAGGGGAGGCTCGCAGTGATTCCGATCGAGGAGGCCCTCGCCGCCTGCGCGCGGACCACGCCGGTGATGCCGGTGGAGACCGTGGCGGTACCGGATGCCCGCGGTTCGGTGCTCGCGGAGGACGTGGCCAGCGCGCTGATGCTTCCGCCGTTCACCCAGAGCGCAATGGACGGCTATGCCGTGCGGGCGGCCGACCTGGCGGCGGCCGCCGAGGGCGCGCCGGTGCGGCTGCCGCTCGCCGGCGAGGTCGCCGCCGCTGTCCAGTCCGGGACGCCGCGGCTGTCGCCGGGACAATGCATGCGTATCTTCACCGGCGGCCTGGTGCCGGAGGGCGCGGACGCCGTCGTCCGCCAGGAGGTCGTCGAGGCCGCCGAGGGCGAGGCCGTGTTCACCGGACCCGTGGCCGAGGGCAACAACATCCGCGGGCGCGGTGAGGAGCTGCCCCGTGGCACGCCGCTGCTGTCTGCCGGCGAGCGGCTCTCCGCCGCCCGGGTCGCCGCCCTGGCCGCCGCCGGTATCGACCGCGTGGCGGTGCGCCGGGTGCCGCGGGTCCGCGTACTGGTCACCGGCGACGAGGTGGTGCCCGCCGGCGCGGACCTGCCCGCGGGGGCCGTGCCGGACGCCAACGGCCCGATGCTCGCCGGCTGGCTCGCCGAGCGCGGGGTGACGGACGTCGTCGTGCGCTATGTCCACGACGAGGCCGGGGCCGTGCGCGAGGCGATGGCCGAGGCCCTGGAGACGGGCGACATCGTGGTGAGCACCGGCGGCGTGTCCGTTGGCGAGCACGACCTGGTCATCCCGACAGCGCGGGCGCTCGGTGTCGAGGAGGTCTTCTGGCGGGTCCGGCAGAAGCCCGGCAAGCCGCTGTTCCTGGGCGTGAATGCCGCCGGCGTGCCGCTGCTCGGCCTGCCGGGCAACCCGGCGGCGACCCTGGTGGGGGCCGCGGTCTACCTGCGCCGGATGCTGGATGTCGCCCAGGGCATGAGCGATCCCGGGCCACGCTGGCGCCCGGGGGTCACCGCCGCCGAACTGCCGGGGGACAGTGCCCGGGCCTGCTGGGTGCGCGTCAGCCGGGGCATGGACGAGGCGGCCCGGGTCACGGTCACGCCCGCGGCCCACCAGGCCTCGCACATGCTGAGCAACCTCTGCGTGGCGGACGCGATAGTGCACGTGCCCGCGGGGGAGACCGCGGTGCCTGCGGGGCGGATCGTCCAGTGGCTGCCCATCGACGGCGGTGCGTAGCGGCCCGCTGACACCGCGCTGCTAGCGCCGGAACAGCCAGACGAGGATGCTGACCACCACGCTCACCAGGATCGACGTGGTGACGGGGAAGTAGAACGTGAATCCCTCCCGGCGCACGAGGATGTCGCCGGGCAGCCGCCCCAGCCCCAGGCGGTCCAGCCACGGCCAGACCAGCCCGAGCACCAGCAGTGCGATCCCGAGCCCGATCAGCAGGCGCTGCACCGTCGTCTCCCCGCGCTCAGGCGGTAATGGTCTCGACGCCGTTGTCGGCGGCGAGCAGCAGCACGTCGGCCCGGCGCTGCGCGAAGATCCCCACGGTCACCACCCCGGCAATGTTGTTGATGGTGCGCTCCATCTCGATCGGTTTGGTGATGGTGAGGTTGTGCACGTCGAGGATGACGTTGCCGTTGTCGGTGATGAAGCCGCGCCGAAGCTCCGGCTGGCCGCCGAGGCCCACGAGCTCCCGGGCGACATAGCTGCGCGCCATGGGGATGACCTCCACCGGCACGGGGAATCCGCCGAGCATGTCCACGCGCTTGGAGGCGTCGGCGATGCACACGAACTGCTTCGCCACCGCGGCGACGATCTTTTCACGGGTGAGGGCGCCGCCGCCGCCCTTGATCATCTGCAGGTGGCGGTTGATCTCGTCGGCGCCGTCGACGTAGACCGGCAGGTCATCGACGTCGTTGAGCTCCCGGACGTCGATACCCGCCGCGCGCAGCCGCTCGGTGCTGGCATCCGAGCTCGATACCGCGCCCCTGATACGTCCGCCGATCCCGGCGAGCCCGTCGATGAAGTGGTTGACCGTCGAGCCGGTGCCGACACCGACGATACTGCCCTCGGGGACATAGGAAATCGCGGCGCGGGCCGCCTGTGCCTTGAGCTCGTCCGGGTCCATGGCCGTCTCCGGTGATTGCGTTGTCCCGGCATGATAGCCCCCGCTCCGGCGGTGGCAAAGCCTTCGTCTGGCCTCGTCCCACGGGCGCGCTGTAGACTGTAGCACTTGACTTTCAAGGAGCGTCACGGGCCCGGAATGAAGGCATACCTGCAGCAGATCCTCACCGCGAGCGTCTACGACGTCGCCCGCCAGACGCCGCTCGACGAGGCGGCGAACCTCTCCAAACGGCTTGGTAACCGGGTCTTCCTCAAGCGCGAGGATCTCCAGCCCGTCTTCTCGTTCAAGATTCGTGGCGCCTACAACAAGATCGCCCAGCTCTCGGCGGAGGATCTCGAACGTGGTGTGATCTGCGCCTCTGCGGGCAATCATGCCCAGGGCGTGGCGCTGTCGGCGCAGCGCCTGGGCATCAAGGCCACCATCGTGATGCCGCGCACCACGCCGGGTATCAAGGTCAACGCGGTGCGCAATCTCGGCGGCCGCGTGGTCCTCCACGGCGACGGCTTCGACGAGGCCAAGGCCCACGCGGACAAGCTCGTGGCCGAGCGCGGCATGACCTACATCCCGCCCTTCGACGATCCGCAGGTGATCGCCGGCCAGGGGACCTGCGGTATGGAGATCCTCTCCCAGCACCCCCGGCCCCTGGACGCGATCTTCGTGCCGGTGGGCGGCGGCGGGCTGATCGCCGGGATCGCCGCCTACGTCAAGCAGCTCCGCCCGGACGTCAAGGTGATCGCCGTCGAGCCGGAAGACGCGCCCACGCTGCATCACGCCATGCGTGCCGGCCAGCGCGTCACCCTGGAGGAGGTCGGGATCTTCGTCGACGGCGTGGCGGTGCGCCAGATCGGCGAGCACCCGTTCGAGGTCGCGAAGGAGTTCGTCGACGACTGCGTGCTGGTCTCCACCGACGAGGTCTGCGCCGCGATCAAGGACATCTTCGACGACACCCGCTCGGTGATGGAGCCCGCCGGGGCCCTGGGCGTCGCGGGGCTCAAGAAGTACGTCGCCGAGCATGGCATCGAGGACCAGACCCTGGTGGCGGTGAACTCCGGTGCCAACATGAACTTCAGCCGCCTCTCTCACGTCGCCGAGCGCGCCGAGGTGGGCGAGCACCGCGAGGCGGTCTTCGCGGTGACCATCCCGGAGCGGCCGGGCAGCTTCCGCGAGTTCTGCGAGACCATCGGCAACCGCGCGGTCACGGAGTTCAGCTACCGCTATGCCGATGCGGACAACGCCCACGTGTTCGCGGGGATCGGCCTCAATGACGGCCAGGCCGAGCGCGACGCGGTCCTCGGGGACCTGCGCGAGCAGGGCTACGACGTCCTCGACCTCACCGACGACGAGATGGCCAAGGTCCACCTGCGCCACATGGTCGGCGGTCGCGGCAAGAACGTCACCGACGAGATCCTCTACCACTTCGAGTTTCCGGAGCGCCCGGGAGCACTGCTGAAGTTCCTGCGCCGGCTCGGCAAGCGCTGGAACATCTCCATGTTCCACTACCGCAACCACGGTGCCGATTACGGCCGCGTGCTGGTGGGCATCCAGGTGCCGGAGGCCCAGCGCGAGCGCTTCCGCGAGAGCCTGGACAAGCTCGGCTATCCCTACCGGGACGAGAGCGGGAATCCGGGCTACCGGCTGTTCCTCAGCTAATGTCCCGGAACGGGGCGCGGCCCCGTTCGTGATGCCGGCGGGGGCGCCCGCCGATCGTCTCCCGTGCCGGGGCTGTGTCCACCGGCGCTGAGACGTCCTGGCGGCATGTGCGCTGGCGTGCCGGCCCCGCTCACGGTGGCCATTCCAGGTCCAGCCACACCGCGCGGTGGTCCGAGCTCACCACCCGCCGGCCGTCGCCCACGAGCTCGTGACCGGGCGATTCCGGCGCCGGCCAGTACACGCCGGCGTCCCCTACGGTCAGTTGCCGGTCCGGCAGGCAGTAGTCCACGCGCAGCCCGAAACCGCCGGCGGCGAGGGTGTGCAGCGCCGGATCGCCGTCCCCCGGCGCGGCACGCGCCGCGCCACCGGCACTGCGGGGGGCCGGATCCTGCAGGGCCGGGTGGTGGCGCAGGGCGTCGATCATGGCGGCCTCGCCGTTGCCGTCGTGCGGGTCCGCGTTGAGATCGCCGAGCAGCACCACCGGGGCGTCGTCCGGGCGGCCGCCGCGCTCGCCCCTGTCGTCGACGATGTAGTCGGCGCCATCGAGGTAATCCCGCCACAGGCGCAGCTCGTCGTGGTTACGGCAGTGATTGCGGCGCTCCGGGCCGTCGAAGGCCGGGGGCGTCGGGTGGCTCGCGAGCAGGCGCAGTCTGTGGCCGCCGACGTCGAGGGGGACGTCCCAGTGGCTCTTGGAGGACAGGGGCAGCCGCGCCAGCGCGGCGGGCGTATACCACGGTCCCGCGGTCTCCGGATCCCGGGGCAGCCATGCCCCTGGCACGTCCCGCCACAGCAGGCGCCGCAGGGTGCGTGCGCCGGCGGCGATCGGGTGACGGGAGAGCAGCGCCATCCCGTACTGGCCGGGGAACGCACCGAAGCCGAGCGCATCGGTGGGGCCGTCGCTGCGCCCGTCGCGGTCCAGGTCCAGGCCGGAGGGGACGCCGGTGTTCACCGGTGCGGTGAAGGCGTGGGGTAGCGTCAGCGGCGGTTCCGGGACGTCGGCACCGGCGAGGTAGTCCCGGCGGAAGCGCGCGAGGGCGGTTCCGGAGGGACTGTAGTCGAGCTCGTTGAGCAGCAGCACGTCCGGCTGCAGGTGGCGCAGGATGCGGGCGACGGCCAGTGCCTGGGCGTCGCCGGCGGTCAGGTCCGCGGCGAGGCCGCCGGGCGTGCGCCGGCTGAGGGCGGCATTGAAGGTGACGATGCGTAGCCGCATTCGCTCGGCGGCGCCCCGTGGCGCCGCAGCCCGTCAGGCGCGGCCGGCGTCGAAATCGGTGGGCGCGTGGAAGTACTCGCTGCTGCGCGCCATCTCCTCGACCATGCGCAGCAGTTCCTGCAGGCGCAGGTCCGCCGTGCACAGTGGGCTGCAGTCCTCGCACTGAGGGTCGCCGCAGGGCTGTCGGGCGTAGAGCCAGTACTGCACCGCGCCGGCGAGCAGGCCGTCGGCGAGATCCCAGAGATCCGCCTCCTGGTCCGCGTCCGCAAGATGGTTACCGAGGTCCACCGCCTGGGCGGCGGCCTTTTCGTAAGGCGTTTCTGCCGTGCTCATTCGTCGTGCTTTAGTCCATCGTTCCCGGTGCGGCCAGTGTAACAGCACCGGCACCGGCACGACGTCCCGCCGTCGGGCACGCGCGGGTGCCGTCGGGCACCCGAGCGTGGGTTGAGACCGGCTCACTCGGGCATGAGCACGGTGTCGATGACATGGATGACGCCGTTGCTGGCGGTGATGTCCGCCTTGATCACACTGGCGGAGTCGTTGATGCGCAGCGTGCCATCCTCCACTGCCAGCATCAGCCGGCCGCCCTGGGCCGTCGCGGCGCTGTCCGCCGCCATCGCGTCCTCCGCCATCACCATGCCCGGAACCACGTGGTAGGTCAGGATGGCCTGCAGCTTCTCCCTGTTGGCGGGTTCGAGCAGGGTGTCCACGGTCCCGTCGGGCAGCTTCGCGAAGGCGTCATCGGTCGGTGCGAACACGGTGAAGGGACCCTCGCCCCGGAGCGTGTCCACGAGGTCGGCGGCCTTCAGTGCCGTGACCAGGGTCTGGAACTGTCCGGCCCCGGCGGCGACGTCGACGATATCGCCGGCGTCGTTCATGCCGTGTTCGGAGGCGTTGGCGGCAAGCCCGGGAACCAGCGAGACAAGGGCGGCGAGCAGGAGCGATCGGAGCGTCTTCATGGCCTTTCCTCCCGGAGGGCACTTGGGTGACACCCTTTATGTAGACCTTTTGTATAGATAATGAAGAGGTTTCGGATGAACGGTCCCCTGTCCGCCCTTCGCGCTTTAGCGATATGATGATCACCGGATAACCGGTGCAGCGGAGAATGGTTTGGCTTCCATCTTTTCGAGTATCGAGGCGCCCATCGGTGCCCGCCTGTCAGACGTGATCGCCGAGCAGATCGAGCGGTGTATCGTCGACGGTGAGCTGCGCCCCGGCGATGCGCTGCCGGCGGAGCGCGAGCTCGCCCGTCAGCTGAGTGTCTCGCGGCCGTCGCTGCGTGAGGCACTGCTCAAGCTCGAGGCGCGCAAGATACTCGCATTGCGCCGCAATGCCGGCTACACGGTGGCGGAGGTCACCGCGCCCAGCCTTACCGACCCGCTGCTGCACCTCATGGAGAGTCACGGCAAGGCGCTCGCGGACGTGCTCGAGCTCCGTCAGGGCCTGGAGACCATGGCGGCGGGGCTCGCGGCGATGCGTGCGAGCACCGCCGACATCGAGCGCATGGCGGAGGCCGCCGAGGCGATGGAGCAGGCCCATCAGGACGGCGATGCGGCGCTGGCTGCGGAGTGGGACGCCCGCCTTCATCTGGCTGTCGCCGAGGGGGCGCACAATCTGGCGCTTGCGCACGTCATGCGTGGCATGTTCTCGGTCATGCGCGAGCATGTACGCCGGGCGCGTGAGGCGCTGTTCACGCGCCACGATGCCGAGGCGAATCTGCGCGAGCAGCACCGTGCCCTGGTCGAGGCGATCCGTGCCCACGACCCGGATGCCGCGGTGCGTGCCGTTGAGGACCACTTGCGTTTCGTGCGCGAGGGGATCTACGCCCCGGACCGCTGAGGCACGCGGGGCGGCCCCTATACTGTGCCGGTCAATCGCGCCGTGGGCGCCGAATTCCCGGAGGTTTCATGCTGCATGCATTCGAGCTGCAGGAAGGCATCCTCAGTGCCATCCCGGAAGACGACGAGGGCCGCGTCGAGCTCTCGCGAGCGATGTGGATCGATCTCATCGATCCCGACGACAGCGAGCGCGCCCAGGTCGAGCGGCTCTACCGCCAGGACCTCCCCGATGTGGAGGACGTCGAGGAGATCGAGGCCAGCGCCCGCTACTACGAGGACCAGGACGGGCTGCACGTGCACTCGCTGTTCCTCCAGGACATCGACGGGCGCCCGACCAGCACGACGGTGGCGTTCATCCTCAGCGGTCACCGCCTGTTCACCCTGCACGAGCACAGTCTCTCGGTGTTCCGGCTGCTGCGCCTGCGTGCCCGCCGCGAGCCGGATCTCGCCGAGGACGAGACCTCGCTGCTGCTCGGGCTCTTCGAGACCAAGGTCGAGAACCTCGCGGACCGGCTGGAGCGGGTGCATACGGAGCTCGAACGGGTGAGTGCCCAGGTCCTCGCCGACGAGGACGACGTCGACCTGGAGGGGGCGATCGACGAGCTAACCCGTCAGGAGGACATCAACGGCAAGATCCGGCTCTGCCTGATGGACACCCAGCGGGCGCTGACCTTCCTGCTGCGCCGCGGCCGGCTCAACACCGAGAACCGCGAGTGGGTGCGCGAGCTGCTGCGCGACGTGGACTCGCTGCTGCCGCACAACCAGTTCCTGTTCGAGAAGGTCAACTTCCTGATGGACGCGGCGATCAGCTTCATCAACATCGAGCAGAACCAGATCATCAAGATCTTCTCCATCGCCGCCGTGGTCTTCCTGCCCCCGACCATGGTGGCGAGTATCTACGGCATGAACTTCCGCGTCATGCCGGAGCTCGACTGGACGTTCGGCTACCCGTTCGCGCTCATGCTGATGGTGCTCGCCGGCGTTGCCCCCTACGTCTACTTCAAGCGCAAGGGCTGGCTCTGATCCCGCCGGCGCACCCGGGGAGGGCCCGGAGCGCGGGGCGGGCGTTGCGCCGCGGCGCTCAGCCGAGCTCGAAGCCCGTGCCGTCCGGGCCGTGACGGTGGCGCAGTAGCAGTCGGCGCAGCCAGACCTCGGCCGGGTGGCTGCCCGCCGCCAGTGCCAGCCCCGCCTCAGTGCCGGTCCAGCGTGCCGTGTCGTGCTCGGCGCTCAGTCGCAGTGCGTCCGGGTCCGCCGCCCGGCAGCGGTAGATCACGCCGATCAGCTCGGTGTGCACCGACGGTGGTCCCCGGTGGAAGTGGCTGGTACCGATCAGCGCGGTGGCCGTTACGGTAAGGCCGGTCTCCTCATGGACCTCCCGGTGCAGCGCGGTCTCGAAGCCCTCGCCCTGCTGAAGACGGCCGGTGACGCACTCCCAGACGCCCGGCGCGTAGTCGCGGCCGGCGGCGCGGCGCATCAGCAGCACGTGGCCGGCGTCGTTCTCGATCAGTGCGGCGACGCCGCCGAGGAACCGCCCCGGCGTGCTCACGAGCCCTCGTCCCGCCCGAGCTGTGGCGGCAGGGGGGAGGGGTCCCCTGCCGCCGGCGGTTCCGGCGGCGGCTCCGATGCACCGCGGCCCGTGACGGCCCGGAAGACCCGGCGGAGCCCGCGCCAGATGCGCGGCAGCAGCCAGACCGCCAGGGCGGCGAATCCCGCCAGCAGGACCAGGAAGATGACCGGATGATAAAGGGCGAGCCACAGGCCGCCGAAGACGGCGACGTCCTCGGTCACCGACGCGGTCCAGTTGCTCACCGGCTCCGGGGAGAGGTTGATCACGGCGCGTCCGCCGGATTTCACGGCGTGGCTGCCGGCGGCGACGCCGCCGCCCACCAGGCCTGCGGCGATCTGCGCCGCGGGGGAGACGTCCCCCACCGCCGCGGCGGCAAGCACCGCGCCCGCGGGCAGGCGGATGAACGTGTGCAGGGCGTCCCAGCCGGTGTCCACGCCCGGCGTCTTGTCGGCCACGAACTCCACCATGTACATGAACGCCGCGGCGGTGAGCACGAGCGGGTCGGCGACGATCTCCAGCGACGGTGGCAGGCTCACGTGCCCGAGCTGGTGCATGACGCCGAGCCCGAGGATCGCCGCGTAGAGATTGATGCCGCTTGCCCAGCCGACGCCGAGGGTCAGGGCGATGGTGGCGGTGAGCTGCTCCAGGCCGGTCATTGCTCGGTGCTCCTCGTGGCGGGGTCATCCGCCGCGCGTCAGGGTCTGCCGGGCAGTATACGCCTGTGGTGCGAACGCCCGTCACGGGTGCCCGGCCCGGCGGTCCGTGCGCACCGGTACGGCCCGCCCGCGGCGCTGTCGCCGGGCGGGGACGTCCTTCCGGACAAGGTGCCGGGCGCGGCGTTCCTAGGTCTGCAGCCGCCGGCGTGCCAGCGCGCACGCCAGCCAGATCGCGGCGGCCGCGTAGGCGGCGATCACCAGCAGGTGCAGCGGGATCAGTGACGGCCACGTGCCGGTCATCAGCGGCCGTACCAGTGCCACCACGTGGGCCAGTGGCAGGGCCATCGCCCCCCGGGCGACCGCGTCCGGCAGCTCCGAGAGGGGGAAGAACACGCCGGAGACGAGCATCATCGGGGTGATGACGAGGGTGAAGTAGTAGAGGAAGAAGTCGTAGCTGCGCGACACGGTGGTGACGATCATGGCCAGACCGGCGAAGCACAGGCCGGCGAGGAGCACCACGGGGAGAACGAGTACCGCGCTCCAGCCGCCGGCGAGGCCGAGCATCAGGGTCACCGCCAGGATCGCGGTGGCGTTGATCAGCGCCTTGGTGGCCGCCCAGGCGATCTCGCCGATCACCACGTCGTCCACGGACAGGGGGGCATTGAGCATCGCCGCCCAGGTCTGCTGCATCGTCAGGCGCGTGTAGGCGGAGTACAGGGCCTCGAAGGTGGCGCCCATCATCGCGCTGGAGCAGACGATGCCGGTGGCGAGGAAGGCCATGTAGCCCAGTCCCTCGACCTCGCCCACCAGCCGGCCGAGGCCGTAGCCGAGCACCAGCAGATAGAGCAGCGGATCGGCGAAGTTGCCGAGCAGCGAGGGCACGAGGAGCTTGCGCCAGACCAGGAAATTGCGCTGCCACACCGGCATGAACCGTGGGCTCAGCCGCGGGGCCCGGCGCAGGTGGGCGCCCAGGGTGTCGGCACGGGCGCTCACGGGGTCAGTCCCGCACCTGGCGGCCGGTCAGCCGGAGGAAGACGTCCTCCAGGTTGGCCGGCCGGTAGAGGTAGTCGTTGTCGCAGTGCGCCTCGACGGCGGCGAGCAGGCCGTCACGGTCGCCGCTGTAGAGGAGCACCGTCGCGCCCACCCGTTCCGCGGTGATCGCCGCCGTATCGCGCCAGCCCGCAGCGGCGTCGCCGCGTAGCTCGACCACGTGCGGCTCGATGTGCGCGGCGATCAGCGCCCGCGGACGGTCGCAGGCAATGATGCGCCCGCCGTCGATCACCGCCGCCCGGTCGGCGAGGCGTTCGGCCTCCTCCATGTAGTGCGTGGTCAGCAGCAGCGTCCGGCCGTCGTGCTTGAGCCGTTGCAGCCGCTCCCAGATGTGCTGCCGCGCCTGGGGGTCGAGGCCGGTCGTGGGTTCGTCGAGCACCAGCAGCGCCGGGTCGTTGACCAGCGCGCGGGCCAGGGTGAGGCGGCGTTTCATCCCGCCGGAGAGGGCACTGATGGGCGCGTCGGCGCGCTCGCGCAGCTCCGCGAAGGCGAGCAGGTCGTCGATCCGCCCGGCCACCCGGCGTCGGGACAGGCCGAAGTAGCTGCCGTAGGTCAGCAGATTCTCGCGGACGGTGAAGTCCGGGTCGAGGCTGTCGAACTGGGGCACGATGCCGGCGGCGGCGCGCATGGCGCGGGCATCCTCCGGCACCGCGTGGCCGAGTACCCGGATCTCGCCGGCGCTCGGCGGGGTGAGGCCCAGGAGCAGGCGCAGGGTGGTGGTCTTGCCGGCGCCGTTGGGGCCGAGCAGCGCCAGGCACTCGCCGCGCTCCACGGTGAGGTCCACGCCGTCGACGACGGCGACGTCACCGTAGCGCTTGACCAGTCCCCGCGCGACCGCCACCGGCGTGCCGGCGGCGACCCCGCTCCCGGCCTCCGGGGCGTCTTCTGTCGGGAAGACGGCGGTGTGCGCCATCGGCCTGCCGCGCCTCAGTGCTTGAGCACCCGGGAGAGGAAGGCCTGGGTGCGCTCGTTCTGCGGGTTGTCGAACACCGCCTCGGGCTTGCCCTGCTCGACGATCTGGCCGCCGTGGATGTAGATCGCCCGGTGGGCGACCTCGCGGGCGAAGCCCATCTCGTGGGTGACCACCAGCATGGTCATGCCTTCCCGGGCGAGCTCGCGCATCACGTCCAGCACCTCGCCGATCATCTCCGGGTCCAGCGCCGAGGTGGGCTCGTCGAAGAGCATCACCCGCGGCTCCATGGCCAGCGCCCGGGCGATCGCCACGCGCTGCTGCTGGCCGCCGGAGAGCTGGCTCGGGTACTTGTGTGCCTGGTCGGCGATACCCACACGATCCAGCAGCCGCTCGGCGGCCTCCGTGGCCTGCTGGCGGGACCACCCGCGCACCTTCATCGGTGCCAGGGTGATGTTGTCGAGCACCTTCCGGTGCGGGAACAGGTTGAACTGCTGGAAGACCATGCCGACCTCGGTGCGGATGGTCTGAAGGGCACTGCGCCCGCCGCCGTGGGGCAGCAGCTCGTGGCCGTCGACCTCGATGCGTCCGCCCTCGAAGCGTTCCAGGCCGTTGACGCAGCGGATCAGCGTGGATTTGCCGGAGCCACTCGCGCCGATGATCACGATGACCTCGCCCGGCTGCACGGCCAGGTCCACGTCCTGGAGTACGTGCAGGCTGCCGAAGTACTTGTTGACGTTCTCGAGCTGGACGATGGGCGTGTCGTTGCTGTCGCTCACGATGCGTTGGCTCCTTACGTCCTGCCCGCCGCGCCGCGCTTCTCATAGAGGCGCAGCAGCAGGGAAAGGCTGAGCGTGACGGCGAGGTAGAGCACCGCCACCATGAAGTAGGTCTCCAGCGCGGAGAAGGTGTCCGCGATGTAGATCTGGCCCTGGCGGACCAGCTCGCCGACGCCGATCACGGAGAACAGCGAGGTGTCCTTCAGACTGATGATCGCCTGGTTGCCGAGCGGCGGGATCATGCGCCGCAGCGCCTGCGGCCAGATCACGTAGTAGAAGGTCTGGGTCCGTGACAGCCCGAGTGACTGTCCTGCCTCGCGCTGGCCGCGGTCGATGGACTGCACCCCGCCGCGCACGATCTCGGAGATGTAGGCGCCGGCATTGAGCGCGATGGCCGCGACGCTGGCGGTGATCTTGTCGATGGGACCGCCGAGGATCTGGGGCAGGCCGTAGAAGATGAACAGCACCTGCACCAGCACCGGTGTGCCGCGGAAGATCTCGATGTAGGTGATCGCCGGGGCGCGGAGCAGCCTGGAGGGGGCGATGCTCATCAGCCCGAAGAGGATGCCGATGAAGAACCCGATGAACAGGCCGCCGGCGGCGATGGCGACCGTCCAGGGCAGGCCCTGGAGGAGGAAGGGTACGGCATCGAAGGCCGCCTGCCAGTCGAACTGGAATTCCACGTCGTCTCTCGCCTCCGGTTTTGTATCGTGCCGCCGTGCCGGCCCCGCGGGCCGGCCGGCGGGCGATTATACCGACACGATCGGTCGGTGGGGGAAGGGGGCGGCACCCGCCCCCCGGAGCACGGCGACTACTCGCTGTCCGGCGCCTTGCCGAACCACTTCTCGTAGATACGGTCGTAGGTGCCGTCCTCGTGCATCGAGGCGAGTGCCTTGTTGACGGGCCCGACCCACTTGCTGCCGTCGACCAGGGCGAGGCCGTACTGCTGGCCCTCGTAGAGGGGGCCGACGGTCTTGACGCGGCCTTCGCCCTTGGTCTGGGCGAAGTAGCCTACGTTGGGCGCGTCGTAGAACACGGCGTCCACCGCGCCGCCGAGCAGGGCCTGATACATGTCAGCGCTACCCGGGTAAGGTTCGATGTCGGCCTTGTCGCCGAGCTTCTTGCGCAGGTAGTTGTGGCTGGTGCTGCCGGTCTTGGTACCGACGCTCTTGCCGGCGAGATCGTCGACGGTCTTGATGGAGTCGTCGTCGGCGTTGACCAGCAGGCGCAGGCCGGAGTCGTAGTAGGGGTCGGAGAAGTCGACCACCTGTTCACGTTCCTCGGTAATGGTGATGCCGGCGATGGCGATGTCCTTGTTGCCGGTCTGCAGCGCCGGGATGATGCCCTGGAAGTCCATGGTCTCGAGCTCGTAGTCGAAACCGGCGCGTTTGGCGACCTCGGCCAGGATGTCCATGTCGAAGCCGACCATCTTGCCGGTGTCCCGGTCCTGCATCTCGAAGGGCACGAAGCTCGGGTCCGTGACCGCCCGCAATGTGGGGTTGTCGTCCTGGGCGGTCGCCGTGCCGGCGAGCCCCAGGGTCAGTGCCATGCAGGTGGCGATGGAGATGCCGCGAAGTAATTGTTTGTACATTATCGGCTCCTTTTGGCTTGCCTCATGGGGAGTGGCCTGACCACTCTCCTGACCGGTAACGATGGGCCGGGCTCGCGCGGCCGTCAAGCCGCAACCCCCGGGGGGCCGGGGCTCACGGGGCGGGCTCGGTGCGCTCGTGCGGGTGGGGCTCGCTGTCCGGCACCACCGGGTCGTAGCCCGCCGAGCGCAGCGCCGCGAGGACCTCGGTGGAGTGCTCGCTGCCCAGGGTCTCCAGGGTCGCCTCCACCTCGGTGGCACGCAGCGACAGGTCCGTGAAGGTGCGCTGGTGGGCGATCTGGATGACGTTCGCGCGGTGCTCGGCGAGCAGACGGGTGAAGTCGGCGAGCGCCCCCGGGACATCGGGCACGCCCACGCGGACCCGGATGATGCGCCCGGAGCGCACCAGCCCGCGCTGGATGACCGAGGACAGCGGCAGCAGGTCGATGTTGCCGCCGCACAGGATCAGGCCCACGCGCCGGCCGCGGAAGCGTTCCGGCTCCGCCAGCACCGCGGCGAGCCCGGCGGCACCCGCCCCCTCGGCGACGGTCTTTTCGATCTCCAGCAGCATCAGGATGGCGCGCTCGATCCCCGGCTCGTCCACCAGCAGGATGTCGTCGACGAGCTCGCGGATGATCGGCAGGGTCAGCGTCCCGGGTTGCTTGACGGCGATGCCCTCGGCGATGGTCGCGGCACCGCAATGGATGGGCTCGCCGGCGAGGGCCTGCCTGACCGCCGGGAAACGCTCGGTCTGCACGCCCACGATCTCGATGTCCGGGTTGATGGCCTTCGCCGCTACCGCGTTGCCGGCGATCAGGCCGCCACCGCCGACGGGGATCACCAGGCTCTCCAGGGCCGGGAACTCCTCGAGCATTTCCAGCGCGATGGTGCCCTGCCCGGCGATCACCCGTTCGTCGTCGTAGGGGTGGATGAATACGTAGCCATGTTCCTCGGCGAGGCTGCGCGCGTATTCCCCCGCCTCGGCCACGCCGTCGCCGCGCAGGCGCACGTCCGCGCCGAAGGCGCGGGTGTTGCGGACCTTCACGTTGGGCGTGTGCCGCGGCATGACGATGGTGGCATGGATGCCGAGACGCTGGGCGTGATAGGCCACCGCCTGGGCGTGGTTGCCGGCGGACATCGCGATCACGCCACGTTCGCGCTCGGCGGGGGTGAGCGCGAGCAGGCGGTTGAGGGCACCGCGCTCCTTGAAGGCCGCCGTGAACTGATGGTTCTCGAACTTGATGTAGAGCTCGCAGCCGGTGAGCTCGGAGAGGGTCCGCGACAGGGCACAGGGCGTGTGCACGATGCTGTTGGCGATATGCGCGGCGGCCTCGCGGACCTGGTCGATGGACAGGGTCATCGTCTCGGTTGTCTCCCTGGTCGGGTATGGGAACGCTATGCCGGTGCCGCCGGCTCGGCCGGCCGGGCGAACAGAAAGCCCTGGCCGAGCTCGCAGCCCTCGGTGCGCAGGAATGCCAGCTGGGCCTCGGTCTCGATCCCCTCGGCGACCACGCGCAGGCCGAGGGAGGCGGCCATTGCCAGTATGGCCCGGGCGATGGCCGCGTTGTCCAGATCGTCGGGGAGATCCTGGGTGAAGGATTTGTCCAGCTTGAGGATCGACAGCGGCAGGCGCTTGAGATAGGCGAGCGAGGAATAGCCGGTGCCGAAGTCGTCCACCGCGATCTCCACGCCCATCGCCCGCAGCGTCTCCAGCGTGCGCGAGACCGTCTCCGGCGCCTGCATGATCGTGCTCTCGGTGACCTCGACGATCAGCTGTGTGGGGGCGATGCCGGTATCCGCGAGCGCGGCGTGAATATCGCCAATGAGGTTGCCGGCGCGCAGGTGGGCCGGTGAGACGTTGACCGCGACGCGGCCCGGTGCATTGCCGGTCTCCGCCCATTCGCGCATCTGGCGGCAGGCCTGGCGGAAGACCCAGCGGCTGATGGGGACGATCAGCCCGGACTGTTCGGCGACGGGGATGAACTCGCCGGGCGGGACCACGCTGCCATCGTCGCGACGCCAGCGCACCAGTGCCTCGCAGGCGTAGTGTTCCCCGCTGCCGAGGGCGAGCACGGGCTGATAGGCGAGGAAGAGCCGCTCCTCGTCGATCGCCGAGCGCAGTGCACCGGCGGTGACGATGCGGTGATAGGCCTGGTGGCTCAGCTCCGGCTGGAAGGTGCGGACGGTGTTGCGCCCCTCGTTCTTGGCCAGGTACATCGCGGCGTCCGCGGCCAGGATCAGCGATTCCGCGTCCTCGCCGTGTTCCGGTGCCAGGGCGATGCCCACGCTCGCCGTGAGGTAGATCGGCCGTCCGCCGGCCTCGAACGGGGCATCCAGGGCCTTGAGCAGGCTGTCGGCGAGTGCCGTGGCCCGCTGACGGGCGTCGTGGCGGGCGACCAGCAGCATGAACTCGTCGCCGCCCACCCGCGCCAGCAGGTCGTCGCCGTGGACGTAGTCGATCAGGCGGCGCGCGACCACCTGGAGTACGGCGTCGCCCTCGCTGTGCCCGAGGCTGTCGTTGACGTCCTTGAACCCGTCCAGGTCGATGAACAGGACCGCCACCTCGGTGCCGGAGGTGGTGCGGTCCGCGAGCGCTCTGTCAAGCGCCTCGCGCAGCGACACCCGGTTGGGCAGCCTGGTGAGCGGGTCGTGGTGGGCGAGATAGCGCAGTTCGGCGCGGCTCTCGTGGAGCTCGGTGATGTCGCTGACCATGGCGATGAGGCGGGGCGGGTCGTCGTCCGTGCCGGCCAGCCGCGAGAAGCTTGCCCAGGCGGGAAAGGCACCGCCATCGGCACGGGGGCACTGGATCTCGCCCTCCCAGTGACCGGCCCGGAATAGCCCACGGCGGATCCCGGTAACCGTCGCCGGGTCGCCTGCGGTGAGCACGTCCATGATGTCCTCGCCTTGCAGCGGGGCCGGGTCGTGGCCGGTTATCCGGCGGAACGCCGGGTTGGACTCGGCGATCCGGCCCTCGCCGTCGGCGATGAGGATGCCCTCGCCGGTGTTCTCCAGTACCGCCGCCGCGAGCCGCAGGCGGGTCTCGCCGCGCAGGCGCTCCAGCTCGGCTGCGGCGCGGGCGGCGAAGATCTGCATCAGTGATCCGGACTCGTCGCCCGGCTCCAGGGCCCGGTCGAATACGGCGGTGAGCAGTCCTATGGGCTCGCCGGTGCTGTCACGCAGCCGGATCCCGATGTAGCCCTCGGCGCCGAGCTCGGCGAGTACTCCGTCCTCCGGGAAGACGTTCGCCACCCCGTGGGAGATCATGCAGGTGTCCTCGTCCAGGGCGAGGCGGCAGGGGGTCTCGGCGAGGGGATAGTGGCCGTCGTGACGGCTGCCGTCCCGGCGCCACCCGGCAAGGATGCTGGCGTAATCGCTCTCCCGGCCCTCCGGGGTCTCGGCGATGTGGACCAGCGTCGCGCCCAGGCTCTCGCCGAGCCGGGTGACGAGCAGCCGGAAGAAGTCCTCGCCGGTGCCGGAGGCGACCTCGGATGCGATGAGGTGCAGCAGCTGCTGCTGGCGGTTGCGCTCCGCGCGGATCACGGCATTGGTGATCTGGTCGGCGAGCTGCGCGGCGAAGCGTACCTCGTCGTGGTGCCAGCGCCGCGGTCCGCCCGCGTGCTCCAGGCAGAGGACCCCGTGGAGACGGCCGTGCAGGCGTATGCCGGCGTCGAGCAGGGCACCGATGCCGGCGGGGGCCAGGTAGTCATCGGTGAGCTCGCGGGTACGGTGATCGGAGAGGGCATCCTCCACGTCCATGCTGCGGTAGCGTTTGAGTGAATCGAGATAGGTCCGGCATGCGGTGGCCGGAACCAGTGGAACGGCGTGGGGTATGTCGTCCCGGATGTCGTGGAGCGCTTCGCAGACCAGGGCCTCCGGGTGTTCGCGGACCCGCCAGACGCTGGCACGCGTGATCTCCAGCGCTTCGCAGGCGGTGCGGCAGATGTGGCGGAGCACGATGTGCAGGTCGCTGCCGTCGCTCACCCGCGGGTCGCTGGCCAGCTCCGATAGGGCGCGCTCCTGGGCGTTGGCACGCTGGAGCCGGCGCTGCTCGGCGAGCTCGGCGGCGCGGCGGTCGTGAACCGGGTGGACCAGCGCGAGCCGGTGGCGGCGGCCGCGCAGCCATACGTCGTTACCCGTGACCTCGGAGTCGAAGCGCGTGCCGTCGGCGGCGACGTGGGTCCAGACACCGGCATAGCGCTTGCCTTGGCTGCTGCGCGCGATCTGGCGGTGCAGCGCCGAGCGCTGTTCGGCGGGATGGATGTCGTCGAGGGTCAGCCTGCACAGCTCGTCGGCGCGGTAGCCGTAGGCCACCTCGGCTGCCCCGTTTGCCAGCAGGATGTTCAGAGTACCCGGGTCGTAGACCAGAACCGGGTGGGGCGTGGCCTCGAACAGGGCCCTGAATTGTTCTTCCGCGGCTTTCCGGTATGTCACCAGCCCCGTGCCCCCAAGCGCGGTTCCCCGGTTACGGGTCGGTCTTCGCAGAGAGTGGCACAGGGGTCGGAGTGGGGCAACTTGGCGGGGTGGCGGGCGATGGTGGCCCACCGGTGAGGCGGACGACGGGGCGGCCCCCGTCGTCCTGAACGCGTTCCGCGATACAGCGGGATCAGAACTCGTAGACGACACCCACGCCCATGGCGTCGTCTTCGTCGTTCTCCTTGTCGTACCAGCCGGCCTCGGCATAGACGTACATGTTGCTGCCCACGTTGTAGGTGCCGAGGAGGTTGAACTCCGTGCGGCTGTCCTCGTCGTCGGCGTCCGGGTCCACCTCGGTGACGGTGGCGGTCAGCGTGCCCATGCCGTAGTCGTAGGCGGCGTTGAGGCTGTAGTAGCCGACCTCGTCGTCCTCGACCGTCTCGCCCTGCTGCTCGGCGCGGGCGGCCAGGGTCAACGGTGCGAGATCCCAGGTGACGGAGGCACCGAAGACGCCGTCCTCGGCCGGGTCGCCGCCTGCGGCGCCGGTCTGGGAGACGATGCCGCGGTCGTCGTAGCCGACGGCGAAGGTGAGGGTGTTGACCTCGTACATGCCCACCACCTGGAAGGCCGACTCGTCGGTGAGCGGCTGCTTGCTGGTGGGGGTGTCGCCGTCGCCGCGGATCTGGCTGGCGACCTGGAATGAGAACCCACCCATCTTGGGCGAGAAGTAGGCGATGGTGTCGCCCTCGCCGGAGATGTCCGACATGCTCGGGCTAAAGGCCTCGAAGGGGTCGACCGGATCCTGGATCGCATCGTTGTAGATGTTGTCCCAGGAGCCCGCACGGACGTTACCGAAGTTGCCCTTGACACCGATATAGGCCTTATCGCCGTCGTTGATGCCGCCGGCGCCCTTCTCCTCGTCCGCGTTGTGCTCGAATTCGGCCTTGAAGTAGCCGGTCAGGCCGTTATCCCAGGTGTGCTCGCCGGCGAAGCCGATGGTGGAGCCGTTGTCGGCGAACTCGGAGCGGCTCTCGGTGTCGCCGCCGTCCGTCGCCTGCTCCTGGGAGTAGTAGATGAACTCGATGGAGCCGTAAACGGAGAACAGCGTGTCGTCGTTGACACGGAAATCGGCGGCGTGGGCGCTGGAGGCGCCGAGGGCGGCGGCGACCGCCAGGGCGGAGATGGCCTTCTTCATTGTCGCGTCCTCATCGTCGGTTGGGTTGCTGTAACAATCCCGTCACATAAATCGCAACGAGAATTGATCGCAACAATACGTGCGGCGATGCTTGGGCGCAACAGGGTTGTTGCATATGTAACTAAAAATTAATTTTTAGTTGTAAATAAACAACGGATAAGGCGTCAGGGCCCTGTCCGCGGAGGGAATGACGAAGGGCCGGTGCGGATGAGCCCCGCACCGGCGTGAGGCGGATCAGGGACGGGCGGCCGCGAGCCGTTCCTCGGCGATGTGGTCGGCGATGGTGCTGGTCGCCCGGCCCTCGCGGGCGGCACGTTCGTAGATCTCGGTAAGGGTGTCGGCGATGGCGTCGACCCGGCGGCGCACGCGCAGGGCGTCGTAGCCGGCATACTCGTCGGCGACGTCGATCACGCCGCCGGCGTTGATGACGTAGTCCGGAGCGTAGAGGATGCCGCGTTCGCGCAGGCGCTCGCCGTCGCCGTCCTCGGCGAGCTGGTTGTTGGCGGAGCCCGCGACCACGCGGGCCTGCAGCGCCGGGATGGTGGTGGCATTGAGCACGGCGCCCATGGCGCAGGGGGCGAATACGTCGACGGGCGCGGCGTGGATGGCGGCGGTGTCCACCGGTTCGGCGTCGAACGCCGAAACGGCGTGACGGCGCGCGGCCTCGTCGATGTCGCTGATCCAGAGCCGGGCGCCGGCGTCATGGAGCATCGCGGCGAGGTGATGGCCGACGTTGCCCACGCCCTGTATGGCCACCCGGATGCCGGTGAGATCGTCGTCGCCCAGGGCCGCACGCACTGATGCGCGGATGCCGACGAACACCCCGCGGGCGGTGGCCGGCGAGGGATCGCCGCTGCGCACGACGCCGTCGGCGTCGCGCTTGTCCGCGATCCCGACGACATGACCGGTGACCCCGGCGATGGTGCGCAGGTCGTCGACGTCGGTGCCGGAGTCCTCGGCGGTGATGTAGAGGCCGTTCAGGTCCTCCACCAGCCGTCCCAGCGCGCGCATCAGCGACGGGGTCTTGTCCCTGTGGGGGTCTGCGATGACTACCGCCTTGCCGCCGCCCAGCGGCAGCCCTGCCATAGCCGACTTGTACGTCATGCCGCGGGAGAGGCGCAGCACATCGGTCAGCGCGGCGCCGTCGTCCGGATAGGGGAACACGCGGCAGCCGCCGAGGCTCGGGCCGAGCCGGGTGCTGTGCACGGCGATGATGGCCCGCAGTCCGGTGTCCGGGTCATGGCCGAAGACCACGCGTTCGTGGCCGCGGAATTCCCGGTGTTCGAACACGCTCATGGGGATCTCCTCCAGTGGTGTCGTTCCGGGCGTTCGGCCCGGCGATCCGTCTCCGCCGCCGCCTTGTGGGCGGGGCGGTTCGAATGATGCGCCCGCCGGAGCACGGGTTACGTGTGTCGGCTGGCGGTTCCAGTCTACCCCGCGGCGTGACGCCGCGCCCATTGCGGCGGCCGCGTGCCGGGATGGCCGCCCCGGGGCGGCGGGCGTAGGCTATGCGCCCGGAGGTCGAAGGCGTGGGCGAGCGACAGGAGGTGACATGACGGCGGCTATATGGCTGGGGGTCGTGACGGCGGCGGCGCTGGCGGGGGCGTCGATGCTCGTCCGGCACCTGCATCGTCGGTACGTGGCTCCGGCGGCGGGGCTGGTCCACGGTGCGGTTGCCGTATCGGCGGTGGTGGGGCTGGTGGTGGCGCTATGGGGCGGGGGCCAGGCACTGGCCGCCAATGCCGGCGCGTTTGCCCTGTGTCTCGCCGCGGTCGGTGGCGGCTTCGTCGGGGTGTTCCGGCTCGAGGGGGCCGCACCGCCGATGGTCATGGTCTGGCTGCACGCGGTCATGGCGCTGATCGGGATCGCGCTCGCCGGGTACGGCCTGCTGATATAATCAGGGCTTTCCAGATTTGCGGAAAAAGATAAAGCCTGCAATTCTGGCTTGCCTGCGGTGTGGCGGCTGCTATCCTCGCGATATGACGTCAGCGCTGCACAAACAGGGCGGGGGGGCTATCGGCCCGCGATCCCGGCGGTTGTTGCCGGCGTGCGGCGCCGTGGTGGACAGGGGGGGCGCGCGGTGAGCGCGAAGGACACCCCACCGGCCGGCGACGCGCCGGTCACCCTGGAAGCGCTGCAGGCGGTGCTCGCCGACGTCGAGGCGGGCGGAGAAGCGCATCGTCTCGGCCGCCGGGCCGCGGCGGTGCTCGCCGATATGGTGGCCGCACCGCGCCAGGCGGCGGTCTACAGCATCACGGAGCTGGCGTCGGCGTTCGGGGTGCACCCGTCGACACTGACGCGCCTCGCCAAGGCCCTGGGCTATCGGGGGTTCGCCGAGTTCCAGGCGGTCTTCCGCCGGCATGTCGCGCAGACCGGGCACTTCTACAGCGGCCAGGTATCGCGGCTGCGCGACGTCAGTGGCCGTCAGCACGAAACCCTGGAGGTGCTCTCCCGGGTGGCGCGCGAGGAGCGTGGCAATATCCAGGGGATGCTGAATAACCTGGACGTGGCCGGCCTGGAGGAGGCGGTCGCCGCGCTGGTCGGCGCCACGCGGGTGCACGTGCTCGGTATGCGCCAGTCCTATCCGCTCGCGAGCTTCTTCTCCTACGGGCTGGGCATGCTCAAGTCCGACGTCACCACGCTCAACCCGGAGCACGGGCTCGCCCACGGTCTCGCGCAGATGCGCGACGGGGACGTGCTCGTGGCGATCGGCTTCGCGCCCTATACCCGCGCGACGGTCACCGCGGCGGGGCTCGCGCGTCAGGGCGGCACGGGCGTGATCGCGATCACGGACAGCTATGCCTCGCCGCTCGCCGCGCAGGCACGGCACACGTTCGTGGCGCCGGCGACGGGGCTTTTCTTCAGCAACAGCATGGGGGCGGCGCTGATCCTCATCGAGGGGCTTCTGGCGCTGGTCGCACGCGCGCTCGGGGACGACGCGCTCACCGCGCTCCAGGCGCGCGAGCGCCTGATCGGGGCGCTCGACGTGGAGCTGTAGTCGGGGGTGGTGGAGAGGTGGCCTGGCGGCGCCCATACTCCCGGGGCGTGACAGTGACAACAGGGCACCACGCGCGGCGGCCCAACAGGCTGCCGGCATGAGCAACCAACGGAGGAAAAAACGATGTTGCACAAAAGGAAGCTGCTGACAGGCGTCGTGGCCGGAGCCCTGGCCATGGGCGTCTCTCTGGGTGCAAGTGCGCAGGAGGAGTTCGTCACCATCGGCACCGGCGGCGTCACCGGTGTCTACTATCCGGCGGGCGGGGCGATCTGCCGGCTGGTCAACAAGGGCCGCTCGGAGCATGGCATCCGCTGCTCGGTGGAGAGCACCGGTGGGTCGGTCTACAACCTCAACGCCCTGCGCAGCGGCGAGCTGGACTTCGGCGTGGTCCAGTCCGACTGGCAGTACCACGCCTATAACGGCACCAGCAAGTTCTCCGACCAGGGGCCGTTCAAGAAGCTCCGCGCCGTGTTCTCGCTCCATCCGGAGCCCTTCACGGTGGTGGCCCGGGCGGATTCCGGCATCACCAACTTCGAGGACCTCAAGGGCAAGCGCGTGAACGTCGGCAACCCCGGTTCCGGCCAGCGTGCGACCATGGAGATCGCCATGGACGCGATGGGCTGGAGCATGGACGACTTCTCGCTGGCCTCCGAGCTGAAGGCCTCCGAGATGGCCTCGGCGCTGTGTGACAACAACATCGACGCGTTCGTCTACGTTGTGGGTCATCCCTCCGGCTCCATCGAGGAGGCGACCACCGCGTGTGATGCGCGTCTGGTGAACGTCAAGAACCCGGCCATCGAGAAGCTGGTGGACGAGCGTCCTTACTACTCCTTCGCCACCATCCCGGGCGGGATGTACCGCGGTAATCCGGACGACGTGACCACCTTCGGCGTGCGTGCCACGTTCGTCACCACCACGGACACCTCGGAGAAGGCGGTCTACACCCTGGTGAAGTCCGTGTTCGAGAACTTCGACCAGTTCACCTCGCTGCATCCGGCGTTCCAGGTGCTCAAGAAGAAGGAGATGGCGAACGCCTCTCTGAGCGCGCCGCTGCACGCCGGTGCACAGAAGTACTACAAGGAGGCCGGCCTGATCGAGTGATCGGGGCCGTCGGCCGCGGGGCCCCGTGCCCCGCGGCTCCACCGCCGGGGGAGCAGGTCGATGACAGCGGATACGCGTGAGACGGGGCAGACGGAAAACAGCGGCGGCGCCGGGGGCGGCACCGAGGACGTGCTGGCCACGGAGACCGGCGGGCGGCATCCTGGCGGCTTCCCGGCGAAGCTGCTCTTCGCCGTGCCGCTGCTCTGGTCGCTGTTCCAGATCTGGTATGCCTCGCCGCTGCCGTTCATGCTCGACTTCGCGGTGTTCAATTCCACGGAGGCGCGGGCGATCCACCTGGCCTTCGCAATGTTCCTGGCCTTTCTGGCCTTTCCCGCCCTGAAAGGCTCGCCGCGGGACCGGATTCCCGCACTGGACTGGATACTGGCGGTGGTCGCGGCCTTCACCGCGGCCTA
>NZ_WNXE01000140.1:0-7158 GCF_010993615.1 Arhodomonas sp. KWT
GCCATCGAGTTCCTTCTCGACAAGCTCAAGGACACCAAGACCAACAGCGAGTTCTTCGATTACATGAAGCGCTGAGCGGGCATCCGGATGCCATCATGAGAAGGGCCGCCCCGCTTCTGCGGGGCGGCCCTTTTTTCGTGGCGGGGGATCAGAAGCGGTAGTCGGCGGAGAGGGCGAAGAGGTTCGCCGTGCCCTCGTAGGTGCCCGACAGGTTGCCGCGGCTCTCGTTCTCCAGATCGACGTCGCCGTCGTCGAAGAAGATGTGCATCCACGCACCGGTGATCGACAGCCGGTCGGTGGGCGAGAACGTCGCGCCGGCGGACAGCCAGCGGCGGTCCACGTCCGGCACGCGCGGCGTGCGGTGCTGGGCGTTCGGCACCGGGGATTCGTCCATGCCGATGCCGCCGCGCAGCGTCCAGCGGCCGGTGAGCGCGTAGCTCGCGCCCGTGGACAGGGCCCAGGTGTTCTCCCAGTTCTCCTCGGTCACGCTGTTCGGGGTGTTGTCGCCGAACTTGACCACCAGCTCGTCGAATTTGCTCCACTCGGTCCACTCGGCGTTGAACATCAGCGCCAGGCGGTCGGTGGCCTGGTGGTAGATGCCCAGGTTCAGGCTCGCCGGCGTCGTGAGATCCGCCTTGCCGGAGGTGTCGGTGAATTGGCCCCCCGCCTGGGCGCCGGCGAGTACCGCCTGTGATGTCGCGTCGGTGGCGCTGAACTCGGCGTCCCCCTTCAGGGTGAGGTCCACCTTGGAGCGGTAGCTCACGCCCACGCGGGTGCGGTCGGTGACCTGGAACAGCGCGCCGAGGGTGTAGCCCACGCCCCAGTCGTCGCCGGTGACCTCGGCGAAGCCGTCATTGTTGCCGGGGGACGCGCCGGGTACTTCCTGTTGAGCGCCAACCCCCCCGAGGTCCAGCGCGTTGGACAGGGTCGCGTCGGCGTACTGCACCCGCAGGCCGCCGGCGAGCGAGAGCCGGTCGGTGACACGGAAGTTCAGGGTGGGCTGGATGTCGACGACCTTCAGGTCCGTCTCCAGGGCCTGGTAGCGCCCGATCCAGTCGTGATCGTAGTCGGTGGACAGGCCGTACGGCGCGTAGACGGCGAGGCCGGCGTCCAGCGAGTCGTTGAGCTGGGTCTTGACGGCGAAGGAGGGCACCAGGGCGGTCTCGCCGCTCTTGCCCTTGCTGCCGTCGTAGGGGAATCCGTCACTGGAGCCGTTGAGTGGGGCCCCGTAGGGAGAGGCCTGACCGTCCTCGAGATCGAACTCGGCGTCGATGTAGGCCAGGCTGCCGGCGATCTGGGTGCCGTCGATGTTGCCCAGTGCCGCCGGGTTGTAGGCCATGAAGCTGACGTCCTCTGCGCCGGCGGCGGCGCTGGCGAGCGAGTTGGCGAGGGCCTTGGCGCTCTGCTCGCGGATCTGGAAGCCGGTGGCGTGGGCGGTTGCCATCGCGCCGGCGAGGCCGAGTGCCGACGTGGCGATGATCAGGCGGCTTGCGCCTCGATGACGGGCGGACATGGGCTCTCCTCCTGGTTCTCTGACTTGTCGTCGTGATAACAGGGGCAGGCCCGTTCGGCTGGTTGCGCCAAGCATGCCCCCTTTTGCAGGGAAAATAGGCGGGCTGTCCGGCCGCGTCAATACGCTTGCGTATGGAAATGCCGGAAAAGCGCGCACCGGGCCCCTGCCCGGTGCGCTTTGCGGAGGGGGGTTGGCTTAGCCGGCGGGCGGCAGGATGAAGTCGTCCGCCTGTGGCGCCTTGCCGGAGCTGCGCTCGAGCAGCAGCAGGCCGTTTGCGGTACGTCCCTTCACCGTGAGTGTGCCCACGGTCTCGCCGGGAATCCATGCGACCGGGTCGCCGCCCTGGCGCAGCACGCGTCCGCTCTCGTGGACGGTCAGCTGGCTGCCGGTAGCGAGCTGGGTGCCGGCGGGGTCCATGACCCAGCGGCCGTCGCCGGTGCTGCGCACGTGGAAGATGCGGGGGGCGAGGCGGAAACGCTCGATCGCATGGAGGTAGACACTGTCCGCCAAGGCGGCGAGGCTCTGCTCGGCGGCGCCGTCGTCGGTGGCCGGCAGGGTGACCCGGTAGGCCGGGTAGCGGATGCCGAGATCCAGGTCCACCAGGCTCACGGTCAGGGGGAGCTGGCCGCCGCGGGCCTCGGTGCCGTCGATAATGGCCACCATGCGGGCGCCGGAAGCGGCGGCCACCGCCGGTCCGCACTCGGCGAGGGTGTCCAGCGAGCACTCGACCCCGTCGAGGGCCTGCTGCAGGCGCTGCTGGCTGACCGCGGTCAGCGGGTATTCGCCGGCAACGCGGGTCATCGCCGTGTAGGCGCGGGTGGCCGCCAGGTCCGTGGCATTGGGGAAGAGCAGCGCCACGCCGGGGCCCGCCTCGGTGGTAGTGGCCTGGCCGCGCCGTGCCGCCGTGCCGCCGCCCTGGCGCAGGTCGGCGCGCAGGCGGGCGACCTCCTGTTCCAGCCGGCGGGTATCCGCGCCGCTGGACGACGCGTCCTTGCCGAAGATCAGCTCGCCGACGGACGGAATGGCGCCGTCCTCCAGGTCGGACTTGTGCGCCTCCGTGTCCAGGGGATCGTAGTCGCTGGGCAGCGCCCCCGGCTCGGTGTGCTTCTGGCGGGTGGATTCCGTGTTCGCGCAGCCGCCGGCCATCAGGACGGTGACGACGAGGGCGGCCAGCAGAAGGGAGCGCACCATGGATCTGTTCCTCAAACGTCTCGGTTGGGTCTGTCCCGGACGGCGCCGGGTGGCACCGGTTCGCGCGCCAGCATAGGCAAGCACCGTGAGCACTGCAATCAATCCCGTTCCAGGCGCTGGAAGGTCAGCGGCCACGGGTTGTCGGCGTCGGCCCCCCGGTGCTGCTCATCGACGACCCGCCAGCCGGCGTCCAGCGCCGGGAAGCGGGTGTCCCCGTCGAGCTCGGCGTCGATCACGGTGAGCTCGATGCGCCGGGCGCGGGGCAGGAACAGCGCGTAGATCTCGGCGCCGCCGATGATCATCACTTCGGGGACGTCGCCGGCCGCCGCCAGGGCGGACTCGGCGGAATCGACCACCGTACAGCCCGGGGCCGCGAAGGACGGGTCGCGGCTCATCACGATGTTGTGCCGTTTCGGCAGTGGCCGGCCGATGTCGTCGTAGTTGCGCCGGCCCATGACCACCGGTTTGCCCCGGGTGTACGCCACGAAATGGCGCATATCCGCGGGCAGCCGCCAGGGCAGCGAGCCATTCGCGCCGATCACGCGGTTACGCGTCATCGCCGCGATCAGTGTCACCAGGGGCGTGCTCATGCCGGCCATTGTACCGTCGACGGCGGCGTGCGGCACGCTTGCCTCACTCGATGCGGCAGGCCTCGTCGAAGGCCGGGCGCGGGTTGCGTGAATACACCGTGTCCGGGTCGCCGTAGCCGATGTTGCACAGGAAGTTGGTGCGGATACTTGTGCCGGCGAAGAAGGCCTCGTCCACCATTGCCGGATCGAAGCCGGACATCGGCCCACAGTCGAGCCCGAGGGCCCGTGCGGCGATGATCAGGTATGCCCCCTGGAGGCTGCCGTTGCGGAACGCCGTGGTCTCGGCGAAGGCCGGGCTGTCGCGGAACAGGCCGCTGACGTCCTTGTGCGGGTTCAGCCAGGGCAGCCACTCCCAGAAGCGCAGGTCGTGGGCGACGATGGCGGTGACCGGGGCGGACAGGGTCTTGTCGACGTTGCTCTTCATCAGCGCCGGTGCGAGCCGTTCCTTGGCCTCCGGCGAGCGCACGAACACGACCCGCATGGGGCAGCCGTTGAAGCTGGTCGGTCCCATGGTGGCGAGGGCATGCATCTCGCGGAGCTGTTCGTCGGTGACCGGCCGGTCGAGCCAGCCGTTGTAGGTCCGTGCCTCACGGAAGATCCGGTCCAGGGCCGCGTCGTCGAGCGCCGGTGTTGCCGTCGCGTGTGCGGGCGCCGCATGCTCTCGCTGCATGGCGTTCTCCTCGCCTCTCGGGTGGGTGTGGTCGACGTGCCGGCGGGCGCGGAGCGGTCAGTGCCCCTGGCGCGCCGGTGCCGTGCTGGTGACGAAGTGGCCGTCGCGGTAGAGCAGCGGCGAGGTGGCGCCGCTGCCGGTCGTCGCGACCACGTCGCCGACGATAATGCCATGAGAGCCTTCCTCATGGACACGCACGATCCGGCAGTCGAAGCCGACGAGGGCGTCCTCGAGCACCGGCGCGCCGGTGCGCAGCGGCGCCCAGCGACCCGCCGCGAAACGCGCCTCTCCCCGGCAGGCGTCGCCGGAGGCGAAGCGCATGGCGAGCGTCTCGTGATGTGCGGCGAGGACATTGAGCGCGAGTACCCGGCGGCCGGCGATGACGGGATAGGCGCTGCTGTCGCGGTTGATGCAGACCAGTATCCGCGGCGGGTCCACGCTCAGCGAGCAGAACGAGGACACCGTCAGCCCCGCGGGGCCGTCCGGCCCCCGGGTCGTCGCCAGCGCCACGGGCGCCGCGATGCCGCGCATGCCGCTGCGGAACTCGGCGCCGTCGACGAACTGGCTGAAGGTCTCGCCGGCGATCACCGCCGACAGCGCCGCCATGGCGGTGTGGGCGTCGTGCATCCCGGTCATGCCGCGCCCGCCACCGGCAGCCGCAGGCCGCGATCCTCCAGGCGGGGCAGGACCTCGTCGCGGAAGTAGGGGAACTCCTCGACGTAGTCCACGAACGCCAGGGTGGTGCCCGCGAAGCCGGTCTCGTAGAGGCGCTGGATCCCGTCGGCGACGGTGTCCGGGTCGCCGACCAGCGGGTAGCCGCCGTGGCCCCCGGCCATGCGGTCGCGCAGCAGCCGGATGACCTCTTTGGGGAAGGATTCGGCGTGGGCGAACATCAGGTTGATGATGTTGTCCACGGCCTCCCAGTCCGCGTTCTCCTGGGAGTAGTAGTGGTGGTACTCCTCGGCCTCCTTTCTGGTCGGCCGGCAGACGACGTAGGAGAGGGTGAACAGCCCCACGTTGCGCCCGACGCCGGCGGCCTGCTCCTTGATCGCTGCGATCTCTTCCCTGGACCTGTCCAGGTCGATGGCCGGGGTGAACAGGTAGTCGGCGTTGCGCACGGCGAAGTCGCGGCCCTGCTGGGAACCGGCGGCGTTGAAGATCGGCACCTTGTCGGTTTTCGGCAGCGGCAGGCTGTAGGTGTCCCTGAGCTGGTAGAACTCGCCATCCCAGTCGAACGGTCCGGTCTCGGTCCACAGCTTGCGGACGATATCGAACCACTCCTGACCGAAGCGGTAACGGGTCTCGTGGTCGTCCGGCATGGTCATGCCGAGGGCGTCGTACTCCGGCTTGTTCCAGCCGCAGACCACGTTGAGCCCGGCGCGGCCGTTGCTCATGTTGTCCATCGTCGCGAGCTGCTTGGCGACCACCACCGGGTGATTGAACGCGGTGTGGATCGTGGAGAAGACGTTGATGTTCTTCGTCTGCGCCAGCAGTCCCGCGGCCCAGGTGACGGTCTCCAGGACACTACCGTGGAAGTTGGTGGCACCGCCGTAGCCGATCCAGCGGGCGATGGGCAGAAGGAACTCCAGCCCCGCCTCGTCGGCCATCTGCGCGAGCCTGAGGTTATTCTCCCAGGAGTTGTTCCAGCGCTCCGGCACCTTGGTCACGGCCAGGCCGCCGGAGCAGTTGGGTGAGAAGATCCCCAGCTTGAAGGGGTTGTCGTTGAAAACGGGCGCGGTCCTGACGGTCATGGCGGTGCTCCTCCTCGGGTGTGCTTCCCTCACGGATCTGCAGGTTTTCGTGCTTTTTTCTAGTAATTTACTAGTAAAACGATATGACTTTTCTTTTAGACGTAAATTTTTTCCCCGTCAAGTATGCCCCGCCGGCCGTCGGGCTTGTGCTGAGCTGCCAGGCCTGTTGTCGTTTGGACTGGTCCCTGCACCGAGAAGAGAGGAGAGCGATGTCGGAGCACGAGGGTCGGGAAGGAGAGGCGCCCGCGGATGATTTCACCCTGGACCGGCACTGGCACCTGGCGGGTGACGAAAAGGAGATGGCGCTCACCGAGATCGAGCACACGATGCTGCGGCTGACCGCCGCCTTCGAGCGCTGGCAGTCCGAGTGCCTGGCGGCCGTGACACACCGGCCGGTATCCGGATCGGATAATGCCGTGCTGCATGTGGTGCGCATGAAAGAGCGTCCCAAGACGGTCGCGGAGATCGCCCGCCTGCTCAACCGCGACGACATCAGCAACATCCAGTACGCGCTCAAGAAGCTCAAGTCCGCGGGGCTGGTGGACAAGCAGGCCTCGCGCAAACGTCGCGGCGTGGCCTATTTCGTCACCGACCAGGGTTACGAGGTCACGGAACGTTTCGCCCAGCTGCGCCGTGAGATGCTGATCCGCATGATCCCCAATGAGGAGAACTGGCAGGCGCAGTACGAGGTGGCGCACCGGCTGCTCAACCAGCTCCAGGGCATCTATGATCAGGCGGCGGTCTACGTGGTCAGTCACCGCGCGCCGATGGATGACGAGTCGCTGTAGGAGGCGAGTCACCGACTGGACAAGGGGGGACGGGTATGGCCGGTGTCGAGGGGGGCTGGGAGGCGCTGTTCGTCGCGCTCGGTGCGACGCCGGCGCTGTGGGGCGGCATCCTGTTCGGGGCGGTGGCCGGTGGTGCGGTGACGGCGGCGGTGCTCGGCGGCCGCCATCGCCGCATACGCGCGGGGATCCATCGGGCCCTGGTCCAGCAGGCGGCGGACGCCATCGTCGTCGCCGACCTCTCTGGGGCGATCCACGACGTCAATGAACAGGCCGCGATACTGCTGGGTCATCCCCGAGGCCGGCTCAGGCGAATGGCGGTCCGCGATATCCATCCCCCGGATGAGAAACCGGCCCTGGACGCCGCGTTTGCGGACATGCGCTCCACGGGCTTCTCCCTGCGTGAGCACGAGGTGATCCACGCCGATGGTACCCGCATACCCGTGGAGGTGGCGGGGCGGCGTGTCGACCGGCGTTTCGGGCCCTGCCTGTATGTCGGGGTCTTCCGCGACCTGAGCGAGCGCCGCGAGCGCGAACGTGAGCGCCTGCGTGAGGAGCGCCGTCAGCGCGAGGCACTGATCCGCGAGGTCCATCACCGGATCAAGAACCACCTCCAGGGACTGCTTGGCCTCATCGCCGGCCAGGTGGAGGCGGAGCC
>NZ_WNXE01000141.1:0-3600 GCF_010993615.1 Arhodomonas sp. KWT
AGCCACTTGCGGGCCGTCGTGCCTTCGGTCGCAGTCGTGCTCATCGCTTCAGTACCACGCAGGCCTCGGGGGGAAGCTCCACCGTCACGGTCTGGCCCTGGTGGACATCCGGCTTATCGCGGGGCTGGACGTGACTGGTGATACGCGTGCCGCCGCAGTCCACATAGAGTTCGACGCTCTGACCCACGTCGCGCACGAACGCCACGGTTCCCGAGAGGCGGTTCGGACCATCCTCGTCGCCGGCATAGAGGTGCACGTCCTCGGGGCGGACCGAGACGGTGACGGCGGTGCCCGCCGCAGCGCCGGCGGGCAGCCGCGCGGCCTGGAGCACATGGCCGTCGACGCGCACGCTGGTGTCGTCCACCACCTCGCCCTGGAGCAGGTTGCTGGTACCGATGAACTCGGCGACGAAGGCATTCGCCGGGTCCCGGTAGACCTCCAGTGGCGTGCCGATCTGCTGCACCTCGCCGTCACGCATGACCACCACCATGTCCGCCATGGTCATGGCCTCGCGCTGGTCGTGGGTGACCAGGATGGTGGTCACGCCGACGCGCTGCTGCAGCAGCTTGAGCTCCACCTGCATCTCCTCGCGGAGCTTGGCGTCCAGAGCGGAGAGCGGCTCGTCGAGCAGGAACAGCTCGGGCTCCAGGGCCAGCGCCCGGGCGATCGCGACGCGTTGGCGCTGGCCGCCGGAGAGCTGGGAGACGTGGCGGTCACCGACCCCTGGCAGGCGCACCAGGTCCAACAGCTCCTCGGCGCGCTGGCGCTGGGCGGCCTTGTCCTGCCCGCGGATACGCAGTGAATAGGCGATGTTCTCGGCGACGCTCAGGTGCGGGAACAGCGCCAGCGACTGGAACACCATGCCCAGGTTGCGCTTGTGCGCGGGCAGGGCGGTCACGTCCCGGCCGGCGAGCTCGATGCGCCCGCCGGTGGGCATGTCCAGCCCGGCGATGAGCCGGAGCAGCGTGGTCTTGCCGCAGCCGGAGGGGCCGAGAAAGCAGACCAGCTTCCCGCGGGGCACGGTGAGGTCCACCTCGGAGACGGCGGCGACGTCACCGAAATGCCGGCTGACGCCCTGCAGCGTCAGCGCGTCGTGGCTGTCTGCATTCATTGGGATTCCAGGTGGTTAATGATGATTTTTCAAGTGGGCGAGGAGGGCGGTGCCGTTACGGCACCGCCCGCGGTTCCGGGTTATCCGGTGATCATCGCCGTCCAGCGGTCCGAGAGCCAGTCGCCACGATCCAGATACATCTGGTAGTACGGCAGGATCGGGGGCTTGTCGCTGGCCACCGCGGCGAACTCCTCGTCGCTGAGGTCCAGGTGCTCGCGCTTGACCGTCGGCGCTGTGCCCACCCGGCGGGCGAGCTTGGCCTGGATATCCGGCCGGCACATGTAATTCATGAACACGTGCGCCTCCTCGAGCCGGTTGGAGGCCTTGGACACGCACCAGGAGCCGGAATCGAGCACGCCGCCTTCCTTCGGGAAGGTCGAGCGCACCGGGAAGCCGTCCGCCGCGGCGAGACCGGTGACGTCGTGGTAGTACTGGCCCATGGGGATCTCGCCGCTCTGCAGCGCCTGCTGGAACTGCCCCTCATCGCGGTACCACAGACGCACGTTCGGCTTCACCTCGGCGAGCTTGTCGAGGACCTTGAGGATGTCGTCCTCGCTCTTGAGGCTGTCGTGGCCGTTGAAGAAGGTCTTCGCGGTGATCTCAAGGAGGAACGAATTGCTCACCAGGGCAAGCAGGCCGAGCTTGTCGCGGTTCGCCGGGTCCCAGAAGGCGGCCCAGCTCTCCGGCGGCTCGGGGTAGGTATCGGTATTGGTCACCAGGGTGATGTACCAGCTCACCGCCCCCAGACCGGAGATGCTGCCGTCGTCATAGGTATGGACGAAGTTATCCAGCAGGTACTTGCGGTTGTCGAGCTTCGCCGCATCAAGGGGTGCCCAGAGCTTCGCATTGGCCCCCTTGAGCCGCGGCACCTGGGCCATCATCGAGACGTCCGCCGGGGCCTGGCCGGCACGGGCGGCGTTCTGGAGCTGAACCAGCCAGGCCTCGCCGGTGGGCTCGGCGACGGACTGGACCTCGATGCCGGTCTCCTTGGTGAAGTCCGGGAAGATGTGCTTGTCGAAGGAATCCTTGAAGTAGCCGCCGTAGACGCCGACCTTCAGGGTCCGGTTCTGTGCCCGCAGGATCGGCGGCATGGACAGCATCGCCGCCCCCGCCAGACCGGCGCCGATGAATTCCCGGCGCGTGATGCCGTTCTTGGTTTCGTCGCTCATATGTATCTCCCCGGCTTCTTTGGACGTTTGCTTCGGTTCATTCCCGCGACGGACGCGCCATCGACGGGCTGTAGACCATCAGGCTCAGGATCTCGAAGAGCACCTGGGCACCGACGTGGGCGGTGTTGGTCGTCGTGTCGTACTCGGGGGCGACCTCGACGACGTCGCCGCCCACGATTTCAAGTCCCTTGAGCCCGCGCAGCAGTTCCAGCACCTCGCGGGAGCTCAGGCCGCCGACCTCCGGCGTGCCGGTGCCCGGCGCGAAGGAGGGATCGATGCCGTCGACGTCGAAGGAGACGTACACCGGCCCGCCGCCGACCACCTCGCGGGCGCGCTCGATCACCGCGGGGATGCCCATGCCCGGCACCTCCTCGGCGTGGATGACGGTCATACCCGCATCGTAGGAGAACTCCCAGAGGTATTCCGCGGAACCTCTGATGCCGACCTGGATCGTGCGTGTCGGGTCGAGGACGCCGTCCAGCACCGCGTTGCGGAACGGTCCACCGTGGTGGAACTTGGTGTCGTCAAACGGCCCGCCGGTGTCGCAGTGGGCGTCGATATGGACCAGGCCCACGGGCCCATGGCGCCGCGCCACGGCCTTGAGAATGGGGTGCGTGATCGAGTGGTCACCGCCGGCTGAGAGCGGCACCACGCCGGCATCCACGAGCCTCGCCAGGAAGGCCTCGATATCCTCCAGGCTCTGCTCCAGGCGGTACCGGCTGCGCATGGGCACGTCGCCGATGTCCGCGACGCGGAGATCCATGACCGGCGCGCAGTCCAGCGCGTGGTTGTAGGGGCCGATACGCTCCATGGCGCGCAGCGCCCGTGGCCCGAAACGCGCCCCGGGACGGTTGGTCACACCCAGATCCATGGGCACGCCGACGATGCCCACCTGCAGGTCGCCGAAGTCCGGATTGGCGGGATCGACGGGCGAGTAGGGCGCATCCAGGAAGGTGGGCACCCCGGCATAGGGCGCGGAGCGGTTTCCGCCCTCGAACACCTGTGCCGCCACGCGCTTGAAGCGCGGGTCGTGGAAATCGTCACCGCCGCTGGACGAGTAGCGCTGCCGCAGTGCTTCGAGCTTGTCCTGATCCCAGGCCATGTTACGTCCACTCAATGTTGTGCGGGCCACCGAGGCTATCGGTGCCGGCCCGCTGTTCCAGAACTGCCCGTTTGGCTATTACTGAAGTATTGCAACGCGACATGAAAGTTCAATTGACAATGTTATTCTGTTGTTTGTGAGTTTTTCTCACGAAGAGAGGCCTGACAATGCCTTCCAGGTTACCCCCGCTGAATCCGCTCCGCGCCTTCGAGGCCACC
>NZ_WNXE01000141.1:3698-6949 GCF_010993615.1 Arhodomonas sp. KWT
ACTCAACGTGACCCACGGCGCCGTCAGTCACCAGCTCCGCGCCCTGGAATCATCCCTCGACGTGCAGCTCTTCGAGCGCAAGGCGCAGCGCCTCAAGCTCACCGCGCAGGGGGCACGGCTGCTGCCTTCGGTATCCTCGGCGTTCGAGGAGATCGCCACCGCGATGGCGGAGATCCGGCGGCCTTCCACGCGTGGAGACCTGTCGGTGAGCTGCACGCCGGCGCTGCTCTCGTTCTGGCTGCTGCCGCGGATCCGGGAGTTCAACGAGCAGTTCCCGGACGTCCGCCTGACCCTGACCTCATCCAACGATCCGCAGAACGTGCACTCGCCGGAGCACGACGTCTGCATCCTCTACGGCGACGGCAACCTGACGGACTGCTGGGTGCGGCTGTGGTCGAACCTCGAGCTCTTCCCGGTGGTCAGCCCGACGCTGCTGAACAGCCGACCGCTACGCACGCCCCGGGACCTCGAACAGCACGTAATGCTCCACATCGCCGATCACCGGGAATGGCACGCCTGGCTCTGCGCGCTGGATGCCCCGGACCTCGCCGGGCGCTGCACCCATCATTTCCTCAGCGACGCGCGCCTTGGCCTGGAGGCGGCGGTGCTCGGCCACGGCGTGGCCCTGGGCGATACCATGACCGCCAGCGGACTGCTCTCCCGGGGCGTGCTCGTCCGCCCCTTCGACCGCTCCGTGCCGGCCGTGGACAGCTTCTACGTCGCCTGCCGCAGCGAGGCGAGGGCGGCGCCCATCGTGAAGGTGTTCATAGACTGGCTCTACGCCGCCCGCGACGGCAGCAACGCGTTGGCGGAGCCACAGTCCGGCACACGCAGGAGCGGGCGGCGGCGCAGTAGTGGTAATGTCCCCTCCGGGGCCGGGCATGACGATGCCGCGGCGGCGACCGGGGCGGGCGCACCCCGCGACGGTACAGATCACTGACGCAGCAGGCATTTCGCCCCCGACACGACACACGAGACAGCGACACAGCCGGAAACCCCATGACCGACACCGCCGGATTCAACCCCGCCGTGCACGGCCTCGCGCCGCCCCCCATCGCCGCCGTCCAGCAGTGGGCGAGGGCATACAGCGGCGATCACGGCCCCCTTGTGGACCTGGCCCAGGCCGTGCCGGGCTACCCGCCGCACCCCGACATCCTGGGCTGGCTCGCAGAGGCCGCCGGGAGCGCGGAATTCGCCGGTTACGGCCCCATCGAAGGCGAGGCCGCGCTGCGCAGTGCCTACGCCGAACATGTCAGCGCGCTCTACAAGGGCGACATCCGCCCGGAGAACGTGCACATCACCGCCGGCTGCAATCAGGCGTTTCTGGCCGCGGTCATGGCCGTGGCGGGGGCCGGCGACAACGTGCTGCTCGTCAATCCGTTCTACTTCAACCATGAGAGCTCGCTGTCGATGCTCGGCATCGGCACGGAGCACCTGGAAAGCCTCGCGGAATACGGTTTCGTACCCGATCCCACCGGGGTAGAGGCCGCCATCGGCCCACGGACCCGCGCGGTGGTACTGGTCACGCCGAACAACCCGACCGGGGCGATCTATCCGCCGGCGACCGTCGCGGCCATCCACACCGTCTGCCGGCGGCGTGGGCTCTGGCTCATCGTCGACGAGACCTACCGCGACTTCCTCCCGGCGCAGGACCAGATGCCCCATGGGTTGTTCGGCGAGCCGGACTGGACGCACGACGTCATCCAGCTCTACAGCTTCTCGAAGTCCTTCTGCATCCCGGGGCACCGGCTCGGCGCCGTCACCGCCGGCGCGGACGTCATCACCGAGATCGCCAAGGTCATGGACAACCTCCAGATCTGCGCCCCGCGCGTCCCGCAGTTCGCCGTGGCGCGGGCCCTGCCGGCGCTCGCGGCGTGGCGCGAGGACAACCGCCGCGAAATGGCACGGCGTGCCGAGGCGTTCCGCGACGCGATGACCGGCGTGCCCGACTGGCCGGTGAGTTCGATGGGCGCGTACTTCGCCTACATCCGGCATCCTTTTCCGGACGAGACCTCGAGCGGGGTCGCCGAGCGGCTGGCGAGGGACGCCGGCGTGGTGACCGTGCCGGGAGACTTCTTCGGCCCGGACCAGGCGCGTTACCTGCGTGTCGCGTTCGCGAACACCACCGCCGAGCGCGCCGCGGTGATCGGGGAACGCTTGAACCTTCTCTAGACTTTGCCGATAAGGAATTGTTTTAAGAGAAATCAGTTCGACGAACGGGCAACGATAACGATCCGACAGAGGGGCAGGCGCATTTCCCCGGCACAGGCATCGCCGTGCCGTGCGATCTACCATTACCACGTCGCGACGGAAAATCGCCGCCGCCGGAGGGAATGATGAGCAACCTGGCCCCGGAATCCAGTGAAACCTACGAGCAGGACTGCAGTGCCCCCCGGAGCTGCGACGCCATCGAGCTGCTGATCGAGCCCCGCAAGCGCGACCTCGGCGGCTTCTCCGTCCGGCGCGTGCTGCCGACCCGCGAGCGCAAGCTGGTCGGGCCGTGGATCTTCTTTGACCACATGGGTCCCACGGACTTCCCACCAGGCGACGGCATCAACGTAAGGCCGCATCCGCACATAAACCTGGCGACCGTGACGTATCTCTTCGAGGGGGAGATCCTGCACCGTGACTCGCTCGGCAGCTATCAGCCCATTCGGCCCGGCGACATCAATCTCATGGTGGCGGGCAAAGGGATCACGCATTCCGAGCGCGAGCGCCCGGAGGTGACCGCCGCGCCTCATCGTCTCAATGGCCTCCAGCTCTGGCTCGCTCTACCGGAGGCCGACGAGGAGACGGCGCCTGCATTCCATCACTATCCGGACACCACGATACCCCGCGTGGAGGTCGACGGCGTCCCGGTCCGCGTGATGATGGGTCACGCATTCGGCGTCAGCTCACCGGTGCGGACGTACGCACAGACGCTTTACGTCGAGGCCCGCCTGCGCGCAGGCCAGCGCCTGGCGGTACCGGAAGCGCACGAACGCGCCGTCTATGTCGTGGAAGGCGGGCTGACCGCCAGGGGCACGACAATCCCGGAGCACACCATGGCGGTATTCACCGACGCGCCAGGGATCATCCTCGAGGCCACTCGCGACGCACGCATCGCAATCGTCGGCGGAGAGCCTCTGGGACAACGCCATATCGAGTGGAACTTCGTATCCAGCCGGAAGGCACGCATCGAACAGGCCAAGGCCGAGTGGAGAGCGCAGACCTTTCCCAAGGTCGTCGGCGACGAGTACGACTACATCCCG
>NZ_WNXE01000142.1:0-6931 GCF_010993615.1 Arhodomonas sp. KWT
GGCGTGAGGAACACCGTGAGTGGCCAGCCGCCGCCGCGGCCGTTCAGGAGCTGGTGGGCCGTCTGGTAGATGCGGTCGAGGTCCGGGCGTTCCTCGCGGTCGACCTTGATGCACACGAAGCCCTCGTTCATCGCCGCGGCGATCTCCGGCGACTCGAAGCACTCGTGGGCCATGACGTGGCACCAGTGACAGGCGGAGTAACCGATGGACAGCAGGATCGGACAGTCGCGCTCACGGGCCTCCGCCAGCGCCGCCTCGCCCCAGGGGTGCCAGTGCACCGGATTGTCCGCGTGCTGGCGCAGATACAGGCTGGCCTCGCGGGCCAGTTCGTTGCTGCCGGTGGTGGCCATGGTGGTGACGCCTCGCTCCTGCTCGTGTGCCCCGCCGCCCGGACCGTGGAGGCCGGCACCCGGACGGCGCAGCCGCAATGGTAGCATTCGGGCCAGACAGACGATGCGGGAGAGTCCGGCAAATGGACTGGGTTGACGACACGGGCTGGCTGGCCTCGGCGCGCTGGTGCCCGTCACCGAACCACAACGAGCGCCCCGCGGGGACGGCGGTCGACGCCATTGTGCTGCACGGGATCAGCCTGCCGCCCGGGGATTTCGGCGGCGACGCCATCGAGAGGCTGTTCACCAACCGGCTCGACCCGGCGGCGCACCCGTTTTTCGCGGAGATCGCCGACCTGCGGGTTTCCTCGCACCTGCTTATCCGCCGTGACGGCGAGCTGGTGCAGTTCGTGCCCTTCCCCCGGCGTGCCTGGCACGCCGGGCGCTCGTCCCTGGCGGGGCGCGCGGAGTGCAACGATTTCAGCATCGGGATCGAGCTGGAGGGGAGCGACGATATCCCCTATGCGGGGGCCCAGTACCAGCGTCTTGAGGCGGTGCTGGCAGTGCTGATGGCGGCCTATCCGGCGATCCGGCCGGAGCGGGTGGTGGGGCATTGCCATGTGGCCCCGGCTCGCAAGAGCGACCCGGGGCCGGTCTTCGAGTGGGGCCGCTTGGCGCGTTCCCTCGGTATCCCCGCGCCGGGCATCCCCGGGGTCCAGCGCTACGGGGGCAGGTAGGCGCGCTTCGCCCACTGCCGATAGTCCCCCTGGAACGCCCTTTGGCTCTCGAGGATCCGCCGGAACAGCGGATCGTCCGCGGCCATGGCGTCGAGGAGGTCGTCGGTGATCCCGCGGAGCTCTTCGAGGACGTGGCGCGGGATGTCGCCGGCGTGGATCCCCTGCTCGCGGAAGCGGTGGAACGCCTCCGGGTTGCGGGCCTCCGATTCCGCCAGGGCGTAGCTGGTGGCCGCCATGCAGGCGAGGCGGATGCGCTCCCGGTCCACCTGTGCCAGCCCCCTCCAGGATCCCTCGTTGACCAGCAGGTATTGGGCCGAGAACGGCTGGTGCCAGCCTGGGAACAGGGTGTACTGCACGTATTCGTCCAGGTCGAGGAACTCGTCGACGGCGGGCAGGGAGAACTCCGCCGCATCCAGGGCGCCGGCCGCCAGCGCGGTGGCGACTTCGTCCGCCGGCACCGTGCTCACCGTCGCCCCAAGGCGCGTGATTACCCGCGCGCCCAGCCCGGCGAAGCGGATCCTGAGGCCCTCGAAGTCAGCGAGGCTTTCGATAGGGCGGCGGTACCAGCCCGCCGTCCCCGGGCCGATGATCCCGCAAAGCTCCGCGTGGACAGCGTGACCGGCGCGGGCGTAGACCTCGGCGAGCAGCGCCTCACCGCCGTGGAAGCGGTACCACGCCAAGAACGCCCAAGGTTTCATGCCGAAGGGAACGGAGGCGAACAGCGATACCGCCGGAATGGTGTTCTGGTCGTAGCCGATCCAGGTGTAGCCGGCCTCGACCTCGCCGCGGCTTACCGCCTCGAGCACCCGCATGGGCGGTACCGGCTTGCCGGGTCCGGTGACCTCCAGGTAAGGGTGCCGCCACTGATCCCCTCCAGGCGTTCGGCCATCCACGAGGCCGGCGTGGCCAGGGCGGGCAGCTCGGCGGGGAAGCCAAGGGCCATGCGCCAGTGTACCGGCGTCTCATTGCTGGCGTCGGCGCTTGCGGCAATGCCGACGAGCGCGGCCGCAGCGACGACGCCGGCGTGCCGGCGTAGCGCACCTATGGTCTGCCAGCCCCTGGAACGGGGCCCGGCGACGGGGGTCGCCGCCGGGTCCGGTGCGCCGTTAGAGGCACTCCTTGATGGCCTCGAGATCCGGGAGTTCCCAGTCCTCCCCATAGGTGCGGCTCAGGTTGAAGGGCGCCGAGACATCACGCCAGGCGGCATAGTCCTTGAGATAGGAGATCTGGGAGTAGTAGACCTTCGCGGTCAGCGGATCCTCGCAGCTGCTCTTGACGATCACGTCGTTGGCGATCTGCTGGAGCTTCTTGAGGTCCTCGTCCGGCAGACGGGTGATCTCCACCCCCGCCTCCTTGAACGCCCGGGTACCCTCGGTGGAGCGCCGCTCCGACCAGGACAGCGACCAGGCCATGGTGGCCTCGGCGGCGGCCTTCAGGGTTTCCCGGGTCTCCTTGGGCAGCGCATCCCAGGCGTCCTTGTTGATCATCACGCCGAAGACGCTGGCGGACTGGTGCCAGCCGGGGGTCGCCCAGTAGTCGGTGACCTCCTGGAAGCCCGCCTCGAAGTCCACGCCGGGCACCGAGAACTCGGCGCCGTCGACCACCCCGCGCTCCAGGGCCTGGTAGATTTCGCCACCGGCGAGGCTGACCTGCTGGCCACCCAAGCGCTCGAGTACCCGGCCCTGGTCACGACCGGACAGGCGCAGGCGCAGGCCCTTGAAGTCCGCCAGCGAACGGATGGGCTTATTGGTATGGAAGCCGGACTCGTTGTTGGTGATGCCATAGGGCAGATACACGAGACCGAACTGGCCGTAGACCTCCTGGTAGAGCTCGAAGCCGCCCCACTCCTGGATCCAGTTCATGTAGTCGGTGGCGTTGAACAGCATCGGCTGGCTCGCAAGGGGCGCGAATGCCGGGCTGCGGCCGGCCCAGTAGCCCACCCAGTCGCCGGCAGCCTCGATGTTGCCGGCGCTCGCGGCGTCGAAGACCTGGGTACCCGGCATTAGCTCGCCGCCGGGATGGAAGCGGATATGGAGCTCCTCGTCGGTGAGCTTGTTGGCCAATTCGACCCAGTGCTTGTCGATCTCGATGAGCTCGATGGACGACGGCCAGGTGGTGGTCATGGTCCACTCCGCCTGGGCGGCGGCGGCCTGGCCGGTGGTCGCCGCCAGGCCCAGGGCCGCGAGGCCGCCGAGCAGCAAGCGGCCCAGGGTCACTCCGGTGGTCTTGCGCATGGTCTCTCCTCCGTTTTTTTGGGGGGGCGTCTCCGGGAATCCCGCGGCCATGCTAACCGAACAGCCGATTCGGCAACCAGGTCACCAGGCCGGGGAACAGGGCCATCATCCCGATTATGGCCAGGATGATGAGCACGAACGGGATGATGCCGCGATACAGGTGCAGGGTCCCCACCTCCGCCGGGGCCACGCCCTTGAGATAGAACAGGGAGTAGCCGAACGGCGGGGTCAGGAACGAGGTCTGCAGCATCACTGCCATCATCACCACGAACCACAGCGGGTCCATCTCCATGGCCTCGATGACCGGCAGCATGATAGGGAAACTCAGCAGCACGATGCCCGTCCAGTCCAGGAACATGCCGAGCACGAAGACGATCAGCAGCATGGTGAGGATGAGCATCGCCGGGGGCAGGCCCGAGCCGATGAGCGCGTCCTGGACCATGCCCATGCCGCCGCCGGTGTTGAACACTCCGGTGAAGGCGGTGGCGCCGACGATGACCCACAGCACCATGGCGGTGACCTTGCCGGTCTCGAACAGGCTCACGGCGAAGCGGCGGAGGGTGAACTGGCCGTAGATCACCATCAACACGAAGGCGAGGAAGGCCCCGATGGCCGAGGCCTCGGTGGCGGTGGCCACGCCGGTGAACAGCGCGCCGAGCACGCCGAGGATGAGGGTGATCGGCGGCAGTACGTGACGCAGTAGCCGTCCCGCCACCTCCGCCCGGCCCACGGCGGCGAGCTCCTCGCTGGCCGCCGGCGGCGCCCAGTCCGGTCTGAAGGTGGCGATCAGGACTACGTAGAGCGCGTAGGCCAGGCCGAGGAGCAGGCCCGGGACCAGTGACCCGGCGAAGAGCTCGCCCACCGACAGGGGGGAGTAACTCGCCATCAGCACCAGCATGATGCTCGGCGGGATGAGGATGCCCAGCGTGCCGCTCGCCATCACCGTGCCGGTGCTCAGCTCCTTTTGGTAACCGTATTCCAGCATCGGGCGCAGCGCGATCATCCCCATCACGGTGATGGAGGCGCCGACGATACCCGTGGTGGCGGCGAGGAGCACGGACACCACCACCACCGCCAGGGTCAGCCCGCCGCGGATGCGCGCGAGGGCCAGGCGCAGGGTCTCGAACATGCGGTCCGTGACCCCGGAGTCGCTAAGGAAGCGGGCCATCAGAATGAACAGCGGTATGGCCACCAGGACGTAGTTGTCCATGACCCCGCCGTAGATGCGGTTGACAATGATGCCGAAGACCTGTGGCCCCGGCCCCAGAAAACCGGCGATCACGGCGATGCCGCCGAGCACGAAGGGCAGCGGGTGGCCCATGAACAGGCCGACCAGCAGCCCGCCGAACATCAGGACGGTGAGCCACTCAGGCGACATGGGCGTTGCCCCCACGGCTCAGCACGCGTGCCGCGCGCAGAAACGTCGCCAGGGCCTGGAGGCCGATGAGCACCGCGGCGATGAGGATGACCGTCTTGATGGGATAGACGGGGATGGCGATGATCCCGTAGGTAGTCTCGCCGTAACGCCAGGAACGGGCGACGAAGCTGAACCCCGTGTACAGCATCACCGCCAGAAAGGGCAGGCAGAACAGCAGGTAGCCGATGACCTCGAGCAGCGCCCGGGCGCGCTGCGAGAGCCGCTCCTTGAGGACATCCACCTCCACGTGGGCGCGGTGAAGCAGCGCGTAGCCGCCGAGCAGCATGAAGTGCAGCGCATAGAGCTGCTTGGTGACCTCGAAGGCCCAGTCGGTGGGACGGGCGAACAACGTCCGCGAGCCTACGTCGTAGATGGTAAACAGCACGATGAGCACAGTGGCGACGGCGATGACCCGCCCCGTCCACTCGTTGAGCCCGTCAATGGCTCGCAATAGGGCCTGCATGGCGTTGTTCTCCCCCCTTCTACTTGTGCAGGTCAGGTGACGCCGGGCTGGGGCCGTCCTGGCGGTTACCGGGGCGTCTTCGTGCCCTGCGGGGTGCCGTTGTACCGCTCACCCGTACCGCGGATTATTGGGCACGTGGCCGCAAGCTGTCAATCCCCAGCCTTTTCCAACGAGACATGAGCCTGAAGGAGGGGCGTGATTCCAACGTGAAGTGACTCTGAAGGCGGTCGGGGTTTGGGATCATCGGAGGATGATCATCATGCTCAAGACCCAAGGGCTCCAGTCCCTGGAGCAAGTCCGCGCCTTCCTGGAAGGCGTCCGTCCCCTCGGTTTCGAGGCCCCGGCCCGGGAGGCCGCCTACGAGTGGATTGCCGGCGAGCTGCGCCGCCTCCACTACCCCCGCCTGGGCAAGGCGGACAAGGGCCTGGTGCGGCGCTATCTGGCCAAGGTCACCGGCCTGTCCCGGGCGCAGATCACCCGGCTGATCCAGCAATTCTGCGAGACCGGCGCCATCCGTGACCGCCGTGGCCCGCCAGCGGCGCCCTTCGCCCGGCGCTACACCCCGGCCGATGTCCGCCTGCTCGCCGAGCTCGACGCCCTGCACGGCACGCTCTCCGGGCCGGCCGCCCGCAAGCTCTGTGAGCGCGCCTACGCGGTGTTCGGCGACACCCGCTACGAGCGCCTTGCGGGGATCTCCAACGGCCCTCTCTACAACCTCAGGGGCTCACAGACCTACCAGCGCCAACGCGGCTCGGTGGACAAGACGCACCCGGTCAAGGTCAATATCGGCGAGCTTCGATCCCCCCGCCCCGAGGGCCGTCCCGGCTTCCTGCGCGTCGATTCGGTCCACCAGGGCGACCTCGACGGCATCAAGGGCCTCTACCACATCAACCGGGTCGACGAGGTCACCCAGTTCCAGTTCGTCGGCTCGCTCGAGCGCCTCTCCGAGCGCTTCCTGCTGCCGGTGCTCGAGGCCTTGTTGGAGGCGTTTCCTTTCCTCACCCTCGGCTTTTACGCCGACAACGGCTCGGAGTACATCAACAAGCGCGTCACCACGCTGCTCGAGAAGCTGCGCATCGAGCAGTTCTACCGAAGTCCCGCGCCCGCAAGAGCAACGACAACGCCCTGGTGGAGTCGAAAAATGGCTCGGTGGTGCGCAAGCACCTCGGCTACGCCCACATCCCCGCTCGCTTCGCCGAGGCGGTCAACGCCTTCGCCCAGGGCGTGCTCTCGCCCTACCTCAACTTCCACCGCCCCTGCTTGTTCCCCACCGAGGAGGTCGACGCCAGGGGCCGCATCCGCAAGCGCTACCGCTACGAGGACATGATGACCCCCTTTGAGAAGCTCAAATCCCTGCCCAGGGCCGACCACTACCTCAAGCCCGGCATCACCTTCGAACAACTGGATGCAATCGCTTACGCCATCAGCGACAATGAGGCCGCCCGGCGACTCAATCAGGCCCGGGCCGAGCTGTTTCGTTCCATCAACAACACCCAAAACCCGGCCGCCTGAGGGGGATCACTTACCACCTTCCTTCAGGCTCATTTCAGGATTGGAAAGGACTCCCCCGGCCGGTCGCGGTCTCAGCGGCCGGGGCCGGGCTGCAGCGCGGCCTCGCAGGCGACGGCGGTTATCGCGTCGCCGTCGTCGAGCCGTACCGCGGTGAGGGAGCCGCCCCACAGGCAGCCCGTATCCAGCGACAGCACGCGGGCGTCCGAGATCAGTCCCAATGTCGACCAGTGGCCGAAGAC
>NZ_WNXE01000143.1:0-1383 GCF_010993615.1 Arhodomonas sp. KWT
GTGCAACCGAATTGACATAGTGTTGATTCGACACTAAGTTGGAGGCTCCTGTACGTGGAGGGACACGACGGTGCGCGAGGCGGAGGCGGTGTGCCCGGCCGGCTGGCTGGGGGTGTCCGCGGATGTGGTGGTCTTCAGTGTCGGCGACGACGCGTTGCGGGTGCGCCTGCAGCGCCGGCACCGCACGCCGTTTGCCGGCAGCCTGGCGCTGCCCGGCACGCTGCTTCGCGACGATGAGTCCCCGGAGGAGGGGGCCCAGCGGGTGCTCGGCGGCGACGTGGGACTGGACCGTGTCTACCGCGAGCAGCTCTACACCTTCGGCCGTCCCGGACGCGATCCCCGCGGGCGGGTGGTGGCGGTGGCGTACTTCGCGCTGGTGCCGGCGAGCGTGGCGGCGGGGCTGCCGGACGGGCCGGACGCCGCCTGGCACGCGGTGGACGCGCTCCCGCCGCTCGCCTTCGATCACGCGGAGATGGTGGCCATGGCGCACCGCCGGCTGTCGGCCAAGCTCGCCTATTCCACCATCGCCCTGGAGCTGATGCCGGAGCGTTTTACCCTCAGCCACCTGCAGGGCGTTTACGAGGTCATCGGCGGCGAACCGCTGGACAAGCGCAACTTTCGCAAGCGCATTGGTGCGCTGGAGTGCGTCGAGCCCACCGGCGAGACCTACCGCGCGGGCAATCACCGCCCTGCGCGGCTGTACCGGCGCCGGACACCGGGCCGGGTCGAGATCATCAAGTGACACCGGGTGCGTCCCGGTGTGGGGAGGACTGGCGATGAACAACGCCGAGCCGGCACGCACCGGCACACACCTGCGGGCCGAGGCCTTCAGCGCGGACGAGACCCTGCGCGCCGGTGAGGCCGATACCCTGCGGGCACGCATTCGCGAGCTGCTCGAGGCCCGCGACGCGGTGCTCGTGGCGCACTACTACACGGCCCCGGAGATCCAGGCCCTGGCGGACGAGACCGGCGGCCACGTCTCGGACTCCCTGGACATGGCGCGCTTCGGCGCGGATCACCCTGCCTCGACCCTGGTGGTGGCGGGCGTGCGCTTCATGGGTGAGACCGCCAAGATCCTCACCCCGGACAAGCGCGTGATCATGCCCGAGCTGGAGGCGACCTGTTCGCTGGACGAGGGCTGCCCGCCGGACGAGTTCGCCGCCTTCTGCGACGCCCACCCGGAGCGCACGGTGGTGGTCTACGCCAACACCAGCGCGGCGGTGAAGGCGCGTGCGGACTGGGTCGTGACCTCCAGCATTGCGGTGGACGTCATCCGGCACCTCCACGCGCGCGGCGAGCCGATCCTCTGGGGGCCGGACCGCCACCTCGGCGATTACATCCGCCGCGAGACCGGCGCGGACATGCTCCTGTGGGACGGGGCCT
>NZ_WNXE01000143.1:1480-6875 GCF_010993615.1 Arhodomonas sp. KWT
CTGCATCGTCCACGAGGAGTTCAAGGGTAGCGAGCTCGAACAGCTGCGCGCGCGCTACCCCGATGCGCCGGTGCTGGTACACCCGGAATCGCCGCGCTCGGTGGTGGAGCAGGCGGACGTCGTCGGCTCGACCTCGCAGCTGCTGCAGGCGCTCACGACCTCGTCGGCATCGCGGTTCATCGTTGCCACCGACAACGGCATCTTTCACAAGATGCGCGAGGCCGCGCCGGACAAGGAGCTCATGGAGGCGCCCACGGCGGGGCGCAGCGCCACCTGCCAGAGCTGTGCCCACTGCCCGTGGATGGCGATGAACGGCCTGCGCAACCTCGCTGGTGCGCTGGAGCGCCTGGACAACGAGATCTTCGTGGACGAGGCCGTGGCCGAGCAGGCCCGGATCTCGCTCGGGCGGATGATGACCTTCGGCCGCGAGCGCCGCCAGGCCGTTCTGGGCAACGGCGACGCCTGAAGGCGGCGGCGATGGCGGGGTTGCCCGTCTAAACTGTCCATAAAGGCATCGTCCGGAGACAGTGCTATGGGCAGGGGCAGCGCGTTGGTCGTCGGGGTTGGCCCCGGGCTCGGTGCGGCGCTGGTACAGCGTTTCGCCGCCGGTGGTCTGAACGTCGCGATGATCGCCCGCGGCGCCGAGCGGCTGGCCGATATCGCCGCCGGTATGGACGCCGACGAAGGGCAGGTCCTTCCCTATCCCTGCGATGCCACCGACGAGGCCCAGGTGGCAGCCGTGTTCGACGCCGCCGACGCCGAGCTCGGTCCGGTGGAGGCGGTGGTGTACAACGCCGGGACTTTCGAGCCCGGCGGTATCCGCGACATTTCCGTGGCCACCTTCGAGCGGTGCTGGCGGGTGGGGTGTCTGGGTGGTTTCATCGTCGCGCGCGAGGCCGCGCGTCACATGGCACCGCGGGGACGGGGCAGCCTGCTGTTCACCGGGGCCACGGCGGCATGGCGCGGCGGTGCCGGGTTCGCCACCCTCGCGGTCCCCAAGTTCGGCATCCGTGCGCTCTCCCAGAGCCTGGCCCGGGAGCTCGGGCCCGAGGGTGTGCACGTGGCCCATGTCGTCATCGACGGGCGCATCGGACCGCCCGACGGGGCCGCCGACAACGACCGGCTCGAGCCCGCTGCGATCGCCGAGAGCTACTGGCAGCTCCACTGCCAGCCCCCCAATGCGTGGACCCAGGAGCTCGACCTGCGGCCCGCCACGGAACGTTTCTGACCGGCCCACCGAGTGACGGCACCGGTGCCAGCGGTTATGGTGCGGGGCACCGTGGGTGTCCGGCACCCGTTTCCGGCCTGGTTGGCGACGACAGGGATAACGGCATGCAAGCAGTACCGATCATTCAGGTGGATGCCTTCACCGCGACGGCCTTCGGCGGCGTGGCCTGCGCCGTGGTACTCGACGCGGATGGCCTCGACGACGAGATGATGAGCACGCTCTCCGACGAGCTGGGCGTCTCCGCGACCGTGTTCGCCATGGATCCGGAGGACCAGACAGTGGCCGAGGTGGGGGCACGCTCGTTCGTCGGGCGCGAGGAGGTGCCGCTGTTCGGCCACCTCGCGGTGGCGCTCACCCATGCGCTGCTGACCAAGGGACGCCTGGCGCGGGGCGACGGGCACATCCAGCGCCTGGGCATCGAGACCAACCACGGCGTGGTCGAGATGGACGTGACCCATTCCGGCGGGGATATGCCGCTGCTGTCGGTCACGCAGCCGCCGCCGGATTTCTTCGAGGCCCAGGATCCGGCAGAGATCGCGACGGTATTCGGCCTGGAGCTCTCGGACCTGCGGGATGACGCGCCGGTGCAGACGGTGAATACCGTGATCCCGCACCTGATGGTGCCCGTGGTGAGCGAGGACGCGCTGCGGCGCGCCCGTGTCCGGCTCGACGCCTATGCCGAGCTCCACCGTTTCGGCGGTTTCGTGGGGGCCCATCTGTTCGCCCTCGGGGGCGCCACCGACAGCGGTGACGTGTTCTCCCGCCATTTCGGCGCACCACCGAACGCCTTCGAGCACAGCTTCAATGGCTCGGCAAGCGGCGGCCTGGCGGCCTACCTCTGGCACCACGGACTCATTCCGCACGCCCGTTTCTCCGTGGAGCAGGGGCACTGGCTGGGCCGGCCGGGTGAGGCCTGGGTCGAGGTCCAGGGTGAGCCCGAGGCGATCCGCGGTGTCCGCGTTGCCGGGCGTGCGGTGCAGGTGATGGAGGGGCTGATGCTGGTCCCCGACACCGGGGATGGCGACGACGGGTGAGCGAGTGGCTGATTGACGGGCCGGGGGGCGCGGCGGTCACGGTCGTCCTCGCCCACGGCGCCGGTGCCGCCATGGACACACCGTTCATGACGCACATCGCCGGAGGGCTCGCCGCGGCGGGCCACCGCGTGGTGCGTTTCGAGTTCCCGTACATGGCGAGGCGGCGCGAGGACGGTAAGCGACGTGGCCCGGACCGGCAGGAGACGTTGCTCGGGTGCTACCGCGAGGTCGTCGCGGCGGTGCGCGAGCGCTGGCCGGGGACCGTGGCCATCGGCGGCAAATCCATGGGCGGACGCATGGCAAGCCTGGTCGCGGACGAGCTCGGCGCCCGGGGACTGCTCGTCCTCGGCTACCCCTTCCATCCCCCGGGCCGGCCCGAGCGGCCGCGGGTCGCGCACCTGGCGGCGCTGTCGACACCGGCGCTGATCCTGCAGGGCGAGCGTGACCCGTTCGGCCGGCCGGACGAAGTCGCGGCCTACGAGCTCGCCTCCACCATTGCGGTGACCTGGGTGCCGGACGGCGATCACTCCTTCAAGCCGCGCAAGCGCAGCGGCGAGACCGAGGCGGGCAACCTTGACCGGGCGGTGGCCGCCAGCGCTGCCTTCCTGGCGCGGCTCGCCTAGTCCCCGGAGACGCCGATGCGGTTACGCCCGCCGTTCTTCGCCGCATAGAGCCCGGCGTCGGAACGCTCCAGTGCCCGTGCCGCCGTATCGTCGCTGCGTACCTCCGTCACGCCTGCCGAGATCGTGATACCGATTTTGTGCTCGCCGGTTTGGAAGTGCTCGTCGCGTATCCGTGCCAGCAGCTTGCCGGCGGTGTGGCGGGCCTGCTGCAGGTCGGTCTCCGGCAGCAGCACCACGAACTCCTCGCCGCCGTAACGGGCGAGCAGGTCGATGGCGCGCACCTCTGCCTGAAGCCGGCTGGCGACGGCGGTGAGGATGCGGTCGCCGGTGACGTGGCCGTAGGCGTCGTTGACCCCCTTGAAGTGATCGATGTCGAGGATGATCAGTGACAGGCGCCGGCCGTAGCGCTGGCGTCGCGCCAGCTCGACGGCAAAGCGCTCCTGGAAGGCCTTGCGGTTGTAGATGCCGGTGAGGGCATCGGTGGCCCCGCGGTTGCGTTCCTCGGCAAGGCGCCGACGAAGCTCCGCGATCTTTGCCTCGCTCTCGCGCAGGCGCCTGCGGTACGGGCAGGCCCTGCACGCCGTGCTCTGCCGTCCGGGGCTGCAACGCTGCAGCAGCGCCAGGGCGCGGAGGGCAAGGCGTCGGGGGATGTTACCGGGGATGGTGCGTGTGATTGGCCTGCCGCGCTCAGCCTGCTCGTCCTGAGCCATTGATCCCTACCTCTGCGCACGTCCCGTGCATCCGTGCGCGGCACGGGGGGCTGGTTCTGGCGTGTCCCTGCACCGGTGCCATGCAGTCGCGGGGTTTACGCGGGTGCATGGCTCGCGCCGCCATTGCGTCGTCCTTTCCCGGGGCGTTCCCGGTAATGGGACATGGTCGACATGACGCGATCGTCTGCCGCCCGGTATGCTCGTTCACTTATGGTCAGCCATAAGCCACCGCCGCCGCGCGATTGGGTATCCGCCCGGTGTGTCCATACTGCGGTGTCTCCGTGGCTCAAGGCGCACGGGCCGGCACGTTGCATGCGCCGACACGGTCTCCGGCCGTCCATTCCGTGACGCCGGAGTCCCGGATAAGGGTGAGACTGCCTTATCCGGGAGTTTCGTGTCAATGGTTTCCGGGCGTGTGTCGCAACCGGGGTGGCCCGGGCGTGCCAGTGGAACACGACAATGCCTGACGAAGGAAAAAACAACGACATGGCCGGCCGTTCACACGGGGGTGCATCGACGGATGCCGGCGCCATTGGGGCTCGCATATCCGAGATTGCCGCGCACGTCGGGGGCAAGAAGGCCCTCGCCGCGCGGGCCGGTGTCTCGGAGAGCCATCTCTATCGTTATATCGCGGGGGCCAGCGAGCCCACGGCGGGGCGCCTGGTGGCCCTGGCCCGGGCCGGCGGTGTGTCCGTCGCGTGGCTCGCGACCGGCGAGGGGGCGCTGGAGGTATCCGGTACCGTACGCGAGGCCGGGCCCCGATACGCCGCGGGGGAATACACGCCGATCCGTGCCGCGGACACGATGCCGGTGCTGGCGCTCTCATCGGCGTGGCTGAACGCGGAGGGACTGTGCGCCGAGGCGCTGGTCGTGGTCACGGCCAGCGGCGACTCCATGGCCCCGACCGTGAACGAAGGGGATCGCCTTCTCGTCGACACGACCCGGCACGATATCGGCGACGACGCTGTGTACGTGCTCCGCGTCGACGGTGCGCTGCAGCCGAAACGCCTGCAACGGGACTGGTCCGGCGGGGTGTGGGTGCGATCGGACAGCCTCCGCTACGCGGATCAGCACGTTTCCGGCGCGGCCCTGGCGGCCCTGGATGTGGTCGGCCGGGTGATCTGGATAGCGCGACGGGTCTAGCCCGGCACCGCGTTCGCTCCGCGTCGTCGTGGTTGACGTTGGTGACGCGGCACTCGCCGGGTGTCAACGCAGGCGCACGGCGATCCGGTCGCGTCCGGCGCGCTTGGCGTCGTAGAGGGCGTGGTCCGCGCGTTCGAAGGCATCCGTCATGTCGTCGCCGACCTGGACCTCGGTCACACCGGCCGAGATCGTAACCGGGACGGCCTCCGGGCCGCCGCCGTCGGGGCGCAGCCGGCGGACGGCCTCCAGCAGCCGGTCGGCGCTCTCCCGTGCCGCGTCCGCGTCCGTTTCGGGCAGCAGCGCGACGAACTCCTCCCCGCCGTAGCGGGCCATCATGTCCGTGGTGCGCAGGGCGGCGCGCAGCGTTTCCGCCACGGCCACGAGGATCCGGTCGCCGGCGAGGTGGCCGTGGATATCATTGACGCGCTTGAAGTGATCGATATCCGCGACGACCAGGGCGAAGGTCCGGCGGGTGCGCTGCTGGCGGGCCAGCTCATCGGAGAAACGCTCCTCGAAGGCCATGCGGTTGGGGACGCCGGTGAGGGTGTCGGTGGCCCCGCGGCTGCGCTCCTCGACCAGGCGCCGGCGTAGCTCGGCGGTCTCGGCCTCGGCCTCCTGCAGCCGGCCGCGCAGTGCGTCCGCCTCGGATTCCGCCGC
>NZ_WNXE01000144.1:0-1246 GCF_010993615.1 Arhodomonas sp. KWT
CCGTTGTCCAGTCTTACGGGCCCGCATACGGTGCGGATCACCCACGGCGCCGCTCAGTCGGCGCCCTCACGCAGCAGCCGCATGGGCGAGCTGCGTTCGTAGCGGCGGGCGGCCAGCCCGCCCGCCCCCCAGACGGTCACCGCCCCCACCGCCGCACCAGCGAGAAGCGTCACCGGGCGGAACGGGTACGTCAGGCCGAACAACCCTTCGGCGACGAACACCCCGGCACCGGTGGCCACTCCGCCGGCGATCAGGCCGGCCACGGTACCCAGCAGCCAGAACTCGTAGCGCGCGAGCCGCCGGACTCGCCGTCCGCTGGCCCCGAGGGCCCGCAGCAGTGCACCCTCGAAGCGTCGCTGCTCGCCGGTAATCTGCAATGCAGCGAGCAGCACCAGCACGCCCGCGGCGAGGGTGAGCAGCGACATCAGCTCCACAACGCTGCTGCCCTGGTCCATGATCGAGCGCACCGTGCGCAGGATGGTGGTGACATCTATCGCGGTCACGCTCGGGTAGTCCCGAATGATATCCACGATCACGCCCTCGCGGGTGTCCGGCAGATGAAAGCTCGTCAGCCAGGTGGCCGGCAGTCCGTCCAGGGTGCCGGGTGAGGCGACCACGAAGAAGTTCACCCGGAAGCTCTCCCAGTCCACCTCGCGCAGGTTCGTTACCCGTGCGCTCACCTGCCGGCCGGCGATATCGAAGGTCAGACGGTCACCCAGGGCAATGCCGTAGCGTTCGGCGAAGCCGGTCTCCACCGACAGCTCGCCGGCATCCCCCGTCGCACCCCACCACTCGCCGGCAACCACCTCGTTGCCCTGCTGGGGCTCGGCCGACCAGGTGAGATTGAACTCCCGCCGGCCCCGGCGTCGGCCCACGTCGTCATCCGCCGGCTCGTCCGCGGCCTCCGCCACGGGATCGCCGTTGAGCGCCACCAGCCGCCCGCGGACCATGGGCGCGAACCCGGCATCGATGCCCGCCTGCGCCAGACGCTCGCGGACGCCAGCGCGCTCGTCCGCCTGGATGTTGATCAGGAACTGGTTGGCGGCATCGTCCGGGATCCGGTCCCGCCAGGCATCCAGGAGATCATTGCGGACCACGGCGAGGAGGAACAGCGCCATCAGCCCCGTGCCCACGCCGACGATCTGCACCACTGCGGTCCACGGCCGCCGGGTGAAGCCGCTGAGCCACAGCAGCCGGCCACCACGACGGCGCACCAGCGCACGTACACCGGCGATGCTCGCCCTAG
>NZ_WNXE01000144.1:1342-2519 GCF_010993615.1 Arhodomonas sp. KWT
CGCGGCCACGGCCACCGGCACACCCGCGCGCAGCAGACCCGCCGCGGCCTCGCGCCGGAGTACCCGCATCGGCGGGACATCACGCAGCCGCAGCAGCGTGGGCAGGGCGAAGCCGAACAGCGCCGCCGCGGCTGTGAGCCACCCCACCGCCAGCGGCCGCCAGCCCGGCGGTGGGATATCCCGGCCGATGAGGTCGGCCACCAGTGCCAGCATCCCGGCATGCACCACGAACCCGAGCGCCGCTCCGACGGCCCCCGCGAACAGGGCCAGCCAGAACAGCCGGGCGACGAACAGCGCCGTCAGACGCCGGCGCCGCGCCCCCACAGCCCGCATCACGGCAACCGCGAGCACCTGGCGCTCAGCATAGTGGCGGACGGTCAGCAGCACCGCCACACCGGCGACCACCACCGTGAGCAGCGCCCCCAGGCCCAGGAAACGCCGGGCCCGGTCCACCACCTCGCCGACGCCGCGCCCCTGGTCCTCCGGTGTCTCGATCTCCACCGCGTTGCCCTGCTCCGCGGCGAGGGCGTCGGTAAACGCGGTCGCCGCCGCGCGGTCACCGGCCACCAGCAGTTTGTAGCGAACCCGGCTGCCCGGTCCGATGAGGCCGGTCCCCTCCAGGTCCGCATAGGGTATGAGGACCCGCGGGGCAAGGCTGTTGAAGAAGCTCCCACGATCCGGCTCCAGGGTGATCACCCCGGCGATGCGGAACTCCCCCTGCCCGAGGGCCAGGCGGTCACCGACCGACAGCCCCAGCAGGCGCAGCAGCCGCGGGGCGACCCAGACCGACCCCGGTGCCGGTGTCTCCGTGGTCGCCCGCTCGGCCCCGTCGAGTCCGTCACTCACACGCAACTCCCCGCGCAGGGGGTAGCCCGGCGTGACCGCCTTCACCGAGACGAGCTGGGTGCGCTCACCGGCAACCACCACGCTGGGGAACTCCGCGGTCCGCGCGGTGGCAAGGCCGTGTTCGGAGCGGGCCCGGCGCACCCAGCCGCCGGGAATGGGCTCGGGGCGCTCCACCGCCCGGTCCGCGGCGAGCAGGTCCGCCGCACGCGCCTCGGTGGCGGCACCGACGCGCTCCGCCAGCCAGGACACCGAGGTCACCGCGGCCACGGCGACCACCACCGCCAGGGCGAGCAGCCGCAGCTCGCCGCCGCGCCAGTCCCGCCACAGCCAG
>NZ_WNXE01000144.1:2619-5295 GCF_010993615.1 Arhodomonas sp. KWT
GCCGCGCGCTCGCGCACACCGCCGCTCCCGGCCAGCTCGCCCGGGAGCATGACGTTCTCCAGCGCGGTCATGCCCGGCAGCAGATGGAAGGCCTGGAACACGAAGCCGACCCGGCCCGCGCGCACCGCGGCACGGTCGTCCTCGTCCAGGCGGGAGAGATCGTGGCCGTCGAGCAGCACACGGCCCTCGCTGGGCTGGTCCAGACCGGCGAGCAACCCCAGCAGGGTGGACTTGCCGGAGCCGGAGGCACCGAGCACGGCCACGGCCTCGCCGTGGCGGATGTTAAGATCCACGTCGCTGAACAGCGTGATCGTGCCTTCCGGCGAGCGGAAGCGCATGCCCAGGCCCTCGGCGACCAGCACACAGCCATCGGGATTGGCCGTCATGATCCGCAGACTCCTTCTTGCGATGATGCTCCTCGCCGCCGCGCCCGCCGCAGCGGCACAGACGACGATACTCGTCGTCGGCGACAGCCTGAGCGCCGCCTACGGTCTGGACCCGGCGGATGGCTGGGTCGCGCTGCTGCGCAAGCGCCTGGCCGCCCGCGGGATCGACGCCGGGGTGGTCAACGCCAGCATCAGCGGCGACACCACCCGCGGCGGCCGCGCCCGCCTGCCGAAGGCGCTGGAGACCCACGACCCCGACGTGGTGATCATCGAGCTCGGCGGCAACGACGGCCTGCGCGGGCTGCCGCTGGCCGAGACCCGGCGCAACCTCGAGGCGATGGTCGAGCGTGCCCGGCAGGCCGGGGCCCGTGTGCTCCTCATCGGGGTGCGCCTGCCGTCCAACTACGGCGCGGCATTCATCGAGCGATTCCAGCAGGTTTTCCGGGATGTGGCCAGCGGCGCGGACGTGCCGCTGGTGCCGAAGCTGCTCGCCGGCGTCGGCGAGCGCCCGGAGCTCATGCAGGCGGACGGCATCCACCCGAACGCGCAGGCGCAGCCGCGGCTGCTCGACAACGTCTGGCCGGCGCTCGCGCCGCTGCTGGGGGCGGACGCCGCCGGCTCCGGCTAGGGAGACACCCGGCGTTTCCCCAGGCGGGAGGGGAGGCCTCAGCCGGTGGCGGGCTCGCCGCCGAACATCCCCGTCAGCCGCGGCAGCAGCCGCCCCAGCTCCAGGGTCATGATGGCGAAGTCCGCGTCGAAGCGCTCGGCGGCGGACTCCGGGGTGAAGTCCTCGTGCCCCTCCTGGACCACGTCCAGGAACTTCAGCCGCTTCACCGACAGGTCGGCGTCGAGCACGAAGCTCATGCGCTCGTCCCAGGTCAGGGCCAGGCGGCGCACCAGCTTGCCCGCGGTGATGTGGGCAGTGATCTCGCTGGCATGCAGATCCAGGCGCTTGCAGCGCACCTCCGCACCCTCGTTCTGCGGGTCCTCGAAGACCGCCTCGTCACCGAGCTCCACGTCCGAGGGCTCGCTCTGGCGGGAGAGCCACTCGGTCATCAGCGGCTGGGGGTTGCTCGCCGCCGTCAGCGGCTGGATGGGCAGGCTGCCGAGGGCCGCGCGCAGCAGCTCGGTGACCTCTTCGGCCTGGCGCCAGGTGGCCGTATCCACCACGAGGGTGCCGTTGCGGGTGTCGATCCAGGCATACAGCCGCTTAGCCCGGGTGAATGCCCGGGGCAGCAGCTCCAGGGTGATCTCCTCCTTGAGGCGGTTCTTCTCCTTGCGCCCGAGCTTGCGGTACTCCGCGGCCTCCCGCTCGGCGACCCGCTCGTCCAGTGCCTCACGGATCACCGACGCCGGCAGCAGCCGGGACTCCTCCTGCAGGCACACCAGGTACTGGCTGCCGGTGGCATAGACCAGACCCTCGCCGTCCGGGCCCGGCGGCACCCAGCCCCGGGACAGGGCCTCGGTGCTGGCGACGGGCTGGAACGCGAAGTCCGCCAGCCGCGCGGCCAGCTCCTCGGCGCTGTGCTCGAAGGTGTCGTTGAGGCGGTAGACGCAGAGGTTACGGAACCACATGAAGCTTCCCCGGATCGGTATTCGGTTGTTCGGGTCCCGCCCCGGCGGGGCGGGTGGCGGACGACGTGCTCAGCCGACGAGGCGCTCGCGGGCGGCCTCCGCGCGGCGGGCCGCGTCGTCGGCGTCGTCGCCGAAGGCGGTGATATGGCCCATCTTCCGCCCGGGCCGGGCCTCGTCCTTGCCGTAGAGGTGGAGCTTGACCCGGTCGTCGGCGAGGGCCGCGGCCCAGTCCGGCTCCCCCTGTGACCAGAGATCGCCGAGCAGGTTGACCATGGCCGCGGGCTGCAACAGCGCCGTGCTGCCGAAGGGCAGCGCGCACAGGGCGCGCACCTGCTGGCCGAACTGGCAGGTCACGCTGGCATCCACACTGAAGTGCCCGGAGTTGTGGGGCCTGGGGGCGAGCTCGTTGACCAGCAGGTCTCCGTCGCGGGTGACGAAGAACTCCACGCAGAGCACGCCGACCACGTCCAGCGCCTCGAGGATGTCCCGGGCGATGGTAACCGCCCGCCCGTTACCACCGCCGGCGAGCACCGTGCCGGGCAGGGAGACGTCGAGGACGTGGTTGCGGTGGCGGTTCTCGGTGACCCCGTAGTGCACGAACGCGCCGTCCACGCCCCGGGCCGCGACCACGCTGACCTCGCGTTCGAAGTCGACGAACGCCTCCAGCACGGCCTCGCCGCCACCGACCTCGGCCCAGGCGGAGGCCGCCTCGCCG
>NZ_WNXE01000144.1:5390-6752 GCF_010993615.1 Arhodomonas sp. KWT
ATAGACAGCAGCGAGTCCATGCCCTGCAGGGCACGGCTCTCCACCGGCACGCCGAGCACCGGCAGCAGCGTCTGCGCCGCGACCATGCCCGGCAGGTGGGCGGCGCCGCCGGCGCCCGCGATGATCGCCTGCAGCCCGCGGGACTCGGCCTCCCGGGCATAGTCGCGCATGAGCTCCGGCGTGCGATGGGCGGAGACGATGCGGCACTCGTGGGCGACACCGAAGTCGCTCAGCACCTCGTCGGCGTGACGCATGGTCTCCCAGTCGGACTTGCTGCCCATGATCACCCCTACCAGGGGTTGTGCCTCGTCCATGGTGCTCCTCCCGAGGGAAAACCGCGGAGTCTACCACCTGCAGCGGGCAGCGGCGCAGCCCTGTGCGACGAGTGACCACTCACACCGCCGGTGGTTCTGCTATGATTTCATACATACGGGTGACAGCCGAGGATCGGCCGTGGACATTAACAGCGCCTTCAACTCAGGGCTCCGCGGGTTTCAGAACGCCAACCAGACCGCTGCACGCAGCGCCGAGACCATCGCCCGGCGCAGTGGCGGGCTGGCGGAGGACCGCACGGTCGAGACCGCGCTGGTCGAGGCGGTGACGGCAGAGAATCAGGCCGCCGCGGCGACACAGGTGGTACGCGCGGCCGACGAAACGTCGGGCTCGCTGATCGATACCCGCGCCTGAGCCCCGCCCGCGGCTCAAACCACCGCGGCACCCGTCCCCCTTTTCCATTGCCGCCTCGCAACCGGCGGCACGCCCTTCAGTCCATGCCGTCCATCGACATTGCACCCCGCGCCTGAAGTAGCTCGACCACGTCGCGGCGGGCGTTATCGCCGGCGTGATCCAGCGCCGTGCGTCCATCGTGGTCGCGGAGGTTCACCGATGCGCCGGCGTCGAGCAGCACCCGCACGACTCCGGTGTGGCCCTCCCGCGCCGCCCACATGAGCGGCGTGCGCCCCGCCTCCGTCTCGCGGACATCCACCGCCACCCCCCGGGCGAGCAGCAGTCCCGCGACCTCCGGCCGGCCACTGATGGCCGCGGCGTGGAGCGCCGTATAGCCGAGCTCGTCACGGGCATGGAGGTCGGCCCCGGCCTCCAGCAGCCGCGTCACCACCGCCGGGTGGCCCATCGCCGCCGCCCGCATCATCGGCGTCCAGCCGCAGGCGTCCTCGCCATCGACTGCAGCACCACGGTCAAGGAGCGCATTCACCCGCGCCAGGTCGCCGTCCCGGGCGGCGGCGATGAGAGGCGGCTCACCGGCCGGCGCACCACCCCGGGACCCGGCGAGCCAGTACCCCGCACCGGCGATCGCCGCCACTAGCGCAGCGGCCGCGAGCATCCCCGATCCAAGGGGACCGG
>NZ_WNXE01000145.1:0-6734 GCF_010993615.1 Arhodomonas sp. KWT
ACCATGCCCTGCGCCGGTTCACGGGCCGTGTCTACAAGACCCCGGGCGAGCGCATCTGGCACGCCCTTGCCTTCGAGTTGGGCATGCTCGTGATCACCCTCGTGCCGGTAATGTGGTGGATGGACTACACGCTGTCGGCGGCGCTGACCATGAACGTCGCGCTGATGCTCTTCTATCTGGTGTACACGTACCTCTACAACCTGGCCTACGATCTGATCTTCCCGATCCCGGCACACCCGCAGGCGTGACCACTACATCCGGCATGGACACGCCAGGCGTCTGCGCTATGCTGGGCGTCGTTCCATTCACCCGAGCGGGAGGCCACCGATGAACCGCGCGCTGATCCTCTCCGAGGATGCCGACGTCTATAACGATCTGCTCCAGGGTACCGAGCTGCCCGGGCTGACGCTCCACGTCGCGACCGACGCCGACCAGGGCCGTGCGCTCGCGCCGGAGTGCGACATCATCCTCGGCAAGCCCGCGCTGGTGGCGCAGGTCCTGGACGCGGCCGACCGCCTGAGCTGGGTGCAGTCCACCTTCGCCGGCGTCGACGCCCTGCTCGAGGACGGGCTGCCCCGTGGCTACACCCTCACCGGCGTGAAGGACGTGTTCGGCCCGCTGATGAGCGAATACGTGCTCGGCTGGCTCATTGCCCTGGAACGCCAGTTCTTCGCCCTGCGCGAGCAGCAGCGCGGGCACGTGTGGGCCGAGCGTCAGTACCGCGGCCTCGGCGGGCGGACCATGGGCATCGCGGGCCTCGGCTCCATCGGCCAGCACATCGCCGGCACCGCGAACCACTTCGGCCTCGATGTGATCGGCTACAAGCGCCGCGCGAGCGATGTCCCCGGCGTGCGCCGCGTCTACGCCGGCGACGAGTGGGGTGAGTTCCTTGAAGGGCTCGACTACCTCGTGCTGACACTGCCGGACACACCGGAGACTCACCACCTCGTCGACGCCGAGGCATTGAAGCGCCTGCCAGCGCGCGCCTGGGTGGTCAACGTGGGCCGCGGACCGCTGATCGACAGCGAAGCCCTCGCCGAGGCCCTGCGCGACGGGCACATCGCCGGGGCCGTGCTCGACGTCTTCGAGACCGAGCCGCTACCGGCGGACAGCCCGCTTTGGGACCTGGAGAACTGCTACGTGACCCCCCACGTGGCTGCCGAGAGCTTCCCGGAGGACATCGTGGAGATCTTCCGCCGCAACTACGCCAGATACCGGGACGGCGAGGCGCTCGACTATGTCATCGACTTCGCACGCGGGTACTGACCCCGTCCGGACCTTCGCCCGCCAGGCCCAGCGGACACTGCTGGTGGGCGAATGGTTCGACGCCCTGCGCCTAGGCCACGGTTCGACGGTGGCCGACCTCGGCTGCGGCGGCGGCTACGTTGCGCTGCGCGCCGCCGAGCGCGTCGGCGCCACCGGCACGGTATACGCCTTCGACCGCGATCCGGAGGCCATCGAGCTGCTGCGGCGCACCGCCGCACTGCACCAGCTCCACCACCTCCATGCCGCGGTGGCGGATGTCGCCGCCCTCACCGCTCTGCCGGCGCCGGTGGAGGCGGCACTGCTGACCATGGTCCTTCACCACGCCGACGACCCCGGCGCCTTTCTCGCCCACCTCCGCGGATTGCTGGCCGACGACGCCCGTCTACTGGTGGCCGAGTTCGCACCGGACGGCCCCGGGCTCGTCGGCCCCGGGCTCGCCTCGCGTATGGGCCCGGCGCACCTGAACGAGCTAGCCACTACCGCCGGCTTCGATATGGACTGGGTGGAACGTCAAACCGCCGAACACTGGTTCGGCGTGCTCACGCCGCGCTGACCGCAGCGTATCCTACCCGTCCCCGCCGCGCAGCCACGCCACCAGCCCGGCGGTGGAACCGTCCAGATCCTGCCGAACCGTGTCGCTGCCAAGGCATGCCCGAAGGTCACCCGCCAGGCGCTTGCCCAGCTCCACGCCCCACTGGTCGAAGGGGTTGATCCCCCAGATCGTCGCCTCGACGAAGATACGGTGCTCGTAGAGCGCAACCAGCCGGCCGAGGTGTCCGGCGTCGGCGCGACGCATCAGAAGCGTGTTGGACGGCCTGTCCCCGACATGGGTCCTGTGCGCCAGCAGGAGCCGCCGTCGTTCCGGCTCCAGCTCCGCCATGCCCTCCTCTGCCACCAGGCTCTCCGGGGCGACACCGCACATCAGCGCCCGGGACTGGGCGAGACAGTTGGCGAGGAGCTCGCGCCGGTGCGCCGGGGCGTCACGCCCGTCCTCCATGGCGCAGATGAACTCCGCCGGCACTACCTGGGTACCCTGGTGCAGGAACTGGTAGAAGGCATGCTGACCGTCGATGGCGGACCGCCCCCAGAGCACCGCCGCGGTGCCGGTCCCCGCCGGGGTGCCGTCGACGGTCACGGACTTGCCGTTACTCTCCATCACCGCCTGCTGAAGGTACGCGGGAAGCCGGCGCAGGCGCCAGTCGTAGGGCAGCACGACCTGGCTGGCCGCACCGAGGACCGTCGTGTTCCAGACGTTCACCAGTGCCAGCAGCACCGGCAGGTTATCGGCAAGGGGCATATCGCGGAAATGCCGGTCCATCGCCGCACCGCCGGCAAGGAACTCACGGAAGACCGCCGTACCGGCGGCAATCATCACCGAGACGCTGACCGCGGACCACACCGAATAGCGGCCGCCGACCCAGTCCCACAGGGGGAAGGTCCGGCCGACCTCGAGGCCGGCGTCGGCGAGGCGCTCCGGCTTCCCGGTCACGCCGACGAAATGGTGCGTCAGGGCCGGATCGCGCCCCAGTCGTGCGGCGAACCAGGACAGGGCGGTACCGGCGTTGAGGAGCGTCTCCCGCGTGCCGCCGCTCTTGGTCGCAACCACCACCAGCGTGGTCGCAGGATCGAGGCCGGCGAGGACCGTACGCAGGGCCTGGGCGTCGGCACTGGAGACGAAATGCAGCCGCGGACCGTCGTTCTCCGGTGACAGTACGACATCCGCCAGCAGCCGCGGCCCCAGGTCGGAGCCGCCGATACCGATGTGGATCACATCGGTGAAGGCACGGCCATCCGCCCCGGTGACCGTGCCGTCCCGCACGCCGGCGGCGAAGGCCTCCATCTGTCCGAGACAGTCCGAGACCGGCCGCGAGACCCCAGCGTGATCCGCGATCTCCGGCGTACGCAGCGCCGCGTGCAGCGCGGCGCGCTCCTCCGTCGGATTGACGACGTCGCCGGCGAACATGGCGTCCCGGCGCGCCGGCACGTCCCGCGCCCGCGCCAGCGCCAGTAACGCCTCCAGGGCGGCCACGTCCAGCCGGTTCTTGGAGAAATCCACCAGCAGCCCGTTTTCACGCCGGCTGAAGCGCTCGAAGCGTTCGGGATCCGCCTCGAACAGCGCGTCGATACGGCACTCGGCGAGCCGCCGGTGATGGGACGCCAGCTGCTGCCATGCCGGGTCCTGCTCCAGTGGGCGCATCGATCCCCTCCTGCTCCACGTGCCCGGGCGGCGCTCACCGCGTGCGGCCCGGGAGGTGACACTACGTATGATCAGGGCAGTATACCGGCGCTCCGCAACAGCGTCCGGGGAGCGCCGGACATGCCGGCGCCGTGACCGCGGCGACGTCGGGCGACGACACCCGGCGCCCGGGCGCAACGGTCTTCAGGGACGGTTCGTCGTGGGCGTATCCGGTGACTGCTGGACGCGATCGCGGCCGTGCGCCTTCGCGAGGTTCAGCGCCTGGTCGGCGGCGCCGATGAACACGTCCACACTGGGGTAACACCGCCCGGCATCCATGTGTGCGGCCACGCCGATGGACGTGGTGATATGGAAGGGGCGCCCCTCGCCATCCCGGTGAGCGACCGCGGCGACCGCGCTGCGCAGACGCTCGCAGACCGCCATTGCGTCGCTCAGCGTCGTACCGGGCAGCAGGACGAGGAACTCCTCGCCGCCGTAGCGAACGACGAGGTCGCGCTGGCGCAGCCGCGCCGCCATCATCCCGGCAACGCCCACCAGCACCTGATCGCCCACCTGGTGGCCATGACGGTCATTGACCGCCTTGAACTGGTCGAGATCCACGAAACCGATACTCAGGGGCCAGCCGCTCTCGGTGGCGAGCGCGAACTCGTGCGCCATGCGCTCGTCGAAATAGCGCCGGTTGTACACCCCGGTCAGCGGGTCGTGGTTCGCCACCTCCTCCCAGTGCTTCGCCGTGCGCTCGAGCTCGTGGAAACGCAGGCGCTGCTCGCTGGTCTCCTGCAGGAGCTGGAGATTGCGCATCATCAGCATCTCGCGCGCCTCCTCGATCACCCCTGCCGCCACCCGAGCCGACGGCAGCGGGGTATCGAACAGCCGCGCCGCCTCCGGCAGCCCCTCCCCGACGCGGTCGATCACCGCGGCGACGGCGTCCCCGCCGAGCCCGAGCCACGCCGATGCGGCATCCGCAAGCCGCGCCGAGGATTCCGCACGGTCGCTGTCATGGAGGAACAGGTCGGCGATACGGCCGGACAGCGCCACACAGCGCGCCAGCTCCCGGTCCTCGTCCGGAATCGCGTCGGTTTCCGGGTCATGGCTGCCGAGCACGGTGTTCACGAGATAGCGGGGCAGCCCCCAGCGCTCCATCAGCCAGGCGCCCACCGCGCAGTGACCGGATTGCAGATGGACGGACTCCAGTGCGACCAGGGCATCGTGGGTATCGGCCTCCGTCACCAGGGGCTCATAGAGCTCGGGGACCGCGACCTCCAGCGCCAGGATGCCGATATCCTGGAGCAGGCCCGCGAGGAAGAACTCCTCCTTGCCCGGGTGGCCGATCTCCTCGCCGAGGATGCGGCAGGCGGTGGCGGCGATCAGTGCGCGGCGCCAGACCAGCCGAATCGCGCGCCCGTCGCCGCGCCCGCGCAGGGCATCCGCCAGCGAGAAGCTCAGCGCCAGCGTCATGGTCGTGTTCAGTCCCAGCACCATAACGGCCTGGCGGATGTTGTCGCTGCGCCGGCGCTGACCGTATAGCGGGGAATTGCTCACCCGCAGGATGCGGCTCGCCAGCGCCGGGTCCTTGACCAGCAGCGCGGCGAGGTCGGCGATATCCACCTCCGGATCGCGTCCCATCTCGAGAATACGGGTCGCGATGCCGGGCATGGTCGGCAGGTGTGGGCAGTGCTCCAGCGCGGCCTCGGTATCGGGGGTCATCGGCCCTCCCGGCGCCACGACCGGCATGGACGCAGTCGCATCGGCGGGGACTTGCGGTCCACGGTGACGTCGCTGCTCACAGGGTTTCCTCGGGTCGGTTCAGGATCGATGTTGTTATTATTCTCCCTACGCGGCGGGATACGAACTTCCGCGACCCGCCCTTGGTGCTTCAACAATACCACCGGGAACGGCGAAAATGGCAGAGTCGCATGCAGCGGATCGTATCCGCCTGAGACATGGTTCCGGCCGTCTCCAGGTCCTTCTGGACGGACACTGCCTGGCAGACAGCACGGACGTAATCGAACTCCACGAGACCGGTTACCCGGTGCGCTACTATTTCCCCCGGGCCGGGGTCGAGATGGGGCTTCTGACACCCACGGCAACGCGGACGCACTGTCCGCTCAAGGGTGAGGCCGAGTACTTCGGCGCCCGCACGGGTCCCGCCGTCTTGGCCGACGTCGCCTGGAGCTATCCCGCACCGCTGCCGGCGATGGCGCCCATCGCCGGCCGCCTGGCCTTCGACGGGGAGCGGGTGCAGATCGTCACCGCCTGAACCGGCGGCGCCTCACAGCCTGGCGGTGAAGCCGACCGGGCGCGTAGTGCCGCCCTTCTCCGAAACCTCGTCGACGAGCTCCCGATAGAGACGGTCGCCGTCCACCGGCTCGCCGAGCAGGTGCAGGCGCTGGGCGACCGCCTCGAAATCCCCCGGCGTGAGCGCATCGAGCTGGCGCAGGGCGTCAGCGAAGCGTGCCGCCTTGCCCTCGCCGCCCAGCGCCACCAGGGTGGCGTCGAACAGCCGCTCGCGCTGCCCCGGTGCGAGGGGATCGAAGCGCAGCTTGAGCGCAAAACGCCGCATGCTCGCCGGGTCCAGGTTCGACTTGAGGTTGGTGGTGGCGATAAAGACGCCCTCGAAGGCCTCCATCTGCGTGAGCAGTTCGTTGACCTGGGTGACCTCCCACTGCTGGTGGGCGCCACGCCGGTCGCCCAGGAAGCTGTCCGCCTCGTCGAGCACCAGCACCGCGTCCATCTCCGCCGCCTCCATGAACATGGCGGCAATGCTGCGTTCGGTCTCACCCACGTAGGAGCCCAGGATGCTGGAGGCGCGCCGCACCATAACCTCGCGGCCCATACTCTCGGCCAGATGACGTGCGAACGCGGTCTTGCCGGTGCCTGGCGGACCGTAGAAGCACAGGCTCGCGCTCGGCCGCACGATCAGACCGTCACGCAGCGCCACCAGGTCGCGGTTGGCGTTGAGCAGGCTCAGATCGAAGGGCACGATGCCGTTGCGCCGCCCGCCGGCCGGCTGACCGCCGAGCAGCAGCGAGGTCTGGCGGAGCACATTCTCCACGGCCACCGCCTTGGCATCCGTCCGCCCGGCCACCCGCGCTGCCTTCGCGATCGCCGCCGGGGTGTTGTGCTCGTTGGCCACCACCCGTTCGAACACCGCGTGGGGCAGGTCCAGTCCGCCCATGTGCGCCTCGGCGATGCGCCGGCGCACCACCGGCGGCACGGAGCGGAAGAACAGCGGATAGTCGAAGCGGCGCAGGTGCGCACTGTCCACCCA
>NZ_WNXE01000146.1:0-6581 GCF_010993615.1 Arhodomonas sp. KWT
GTGACAAAGCACGGCACGCCGGCAACCTCGAGGGGCCGGGCATCCATGAAGACCATCTCCCGGCTGTCCGGGGCGAGCTCGGCCATGACCTCCGCGGCAGCCGGCCCCTGCAGGGCAAGCAGCGCCCGGTCGAAGCGGGACTCGACACGGACCCCGGCGCCCGCGTGGGCCTCCAGGTGGGCAAGGTCGTCATCCTTGCAGGCCGCGTTGACCACCAGGTAGAGGTGATCACCGGCATTGCAGACCATGAAGTCGTCGAGGATGCCGCCGCGCTCGTCGGTGAACAGCGTGTAGCGCTGGCGCCCGGGCTTGAGCCCGGCGATGTTGCCCGTGGTCAGCGACTCCAGCATCCCGGCGGCGTCGGCGCCGTACAGGCAGACCTGCCCCATGTGCGAGACGTCGAACAGCCCGGCACGCTCGCGGGTATGCAGGTGCTCCTTCATCACCCCGAGCGGGTAGCTCACGGGCATGGCGTATCCCGCAAAGGGGACCATCCTGGCCCCGAGCTCCCGGTGCAGGGCATCCAGCGGCACCCGGCGGAGATCCGTATCGTCGCTCATGACCCAACCCCTTCGCGCTGCGGCTCGTCCATGTACTCGCTCATCGGCGGGCAGGCGCAGACGAGATTGCGGTCGCCGTAGACGTTGTCGATCCGCGCCACCGGCGACCAGTACTTGCCCTGGCGCTGCCCGGCCATCGGGAAGACTGCACTCTCCCGGGAGTAGGCGCGGTCCCATTCGCCCACCAGGTCCGCCGGCGTATGCGGGGCATGACGCAGCGGGCTGTCGTCCGCCGCGAGGTCGCCACGCTCGATGGCCCGCACCTCCTCGCGGATCGCCAGCATGGCGTCGCAGAAGCGGTCGAGCTCGGCCTGGGACTCGCTCTCCGTGGGCTCGATCATCAGCGTACCCGCCACCGGGAAAGACATGGTCGGGGCGTGGAAGCCGTAGTCGATCAGGCGCTTGGCGACGTCGTCCACGGTGACGCCGGTCTCGTCCTTGATCGGGCGCAGGTCGATGATGCACTCGTGGGCGACCAGCCCATCGCGCCCGGTGTAGAGCACCGGGTAGGCATCGCGCAGTCGTGCGGCAATGTAGTTGGCGTTGAGAATGGCCACCTCGGTGGCGTCGGTGAGACCCGAGGCCCCCATCAGCCGCATGTAGGCCCAGGAGATGGGCAGGATGCCGGCGCTGCCCCAGGGCGCCGCCGCCACCGGCACGCCACCGGATTCGACCCCGCCGTAGCGGTGCCCGGGCAGGTACGGCGCCAGGTGGGCGCGCACACCGATGGGGCCGACGCCCGGACCGCCCCCGCCGTGGGGGATGCAGAAGGTCTTGTGCAGGTTGACGTGGGAGACGTCGCCGCCGAACTCGCCCGGCTGGGTCAGGCCCACCATGGCGTTGAGGTTGGCGCCGTCGATGTAGACCTGCCCGCCGTGCTCGTGGACCAGTGAACAGACCTCGCGCACGGTGGTCTCGAACACCCCGTGGGTGGACGGGTAGGTGATCATGATCGCGGCCAGGCGCTCGCCGTGCTCGGCGAGCCGGGCGCGCAGGTCATCCATGTCGATGTTGCCGTCACCGTCGCAGCGGACCACCACCACGCGCATCCCGGCCATCTGCGCGGAGGCCGGGTTGGTGCCGTGGGCGGACGACGGGATGAGGCAGACGTCGCGCTCCGGCTCGCCACGGTCGCGGTGATAGTCGCGGATCGCGAGCAGCCCGGCGTACTCGCCCTGGGCACCGGCATTGGGCTGCAGCGACACGGCGTCGTAGCCGGTGACCGCACAGAGCATGCGCTCCAGGTCGGCGAACAGCTCGCGGTAGCCCCCGGTCTGCGCCGCGGGGGCGAAGGGGTGAATCCCGCTGAACGCCGCCCAGGAGACGGCCAGCATCTCGGTGGTGGCGTTGAGCTTCATGGTGCACGAGCCCAGCGGGATCATCGCCCGGTCCAGCGCCAGGTCGTAGTCCGCCAGGCGGCGCAGGTAGCGCAGCATCTCCGTCTCGGAGCGATAGCGGTGGAACACCGGGTGGGTGAGGAATGCGCTCTGCCGCGCCAGACCGGCGGGCAGCGCATCGGCCACGCGCTCGTCGAGCGCCGCGACCTCCGGGACCGCCGCGTCGTCCGCGAACACCGCCAGCAGCGCGGCCACGTCCTCGCGGGTGGCGGTCTCATCCAGGGCGATGCCGATCCGACCCGCACCCAGGTCGCGCAGGTTGTAGCCGGCATCCATCGCCGCCGCGAGGCGGCCGTCGGCGGCGTCACCGGCGTCGACCGCGATGGTATCGAAGAACGGCGCGTCCACCACGCCCCAGCCGAGCTCGCGCAGGCCCTGGGCGAGGATGGCACCCAGGCGGTGCACCCGGCGCGCGATGCGAGTCAGCCCGTCGGGGCCGTGGTAGACCGCGTACATCGCAGCGATGACGGCGAGCAGGGCCTGCGCCGTGCAGATGTTGCTGGTCGCCTTCTCGCGGCGGATGTGCTGCTCGCGGGTCTGCAACGCCAGGCGGTAGGCGGGGTCGCCGTGGGCGTCCACGGATACGCCCACCAGCCGCCCGGGCAGGGCCCGCTTGTGGCGATCGCGGGTGGCCATGAAGGCGGCGTGCGGACCGCCGAAGAACAGCGGCACGCCGAAGCGCTGGGCACTGCCGACAACCACGTCCGCCCCCATCTCGCCGGGGGGCGTGAGCAGGGTCAGCGCGAGCAGGTCCGTAGCCACCACGGCCATGGCGTCGGCCGCGTGGGCCGCCTCGATCGCGGCGCTCGGGTCACGGACGGCGCCGTCGGTCCCCGGGTACTGCAGCAGCACGCCGAAGAAGCCGGACTCGGGCAGGCCCTGCCCCGGATCCCGGACCTCCACCTCGATGCCCAGGGGCGCCGCGCGGCCGCGCAGGACATCGATGGTCTGCGGATGGCAGTTGGCGTCCACGATGAAGACGTTGCCGCGATTGCGCCGGTTCACACGCTGGCACAGGGTCATTGCCTCCGCCGCCGCGGTCGACTCGTCGAGCAGCGACGCATTGGCGATCTCCATGGCAGTGAGGTCCATCACCATGGTCTGGAAATTCAGCAGCGCCTCGAGCCGGCCCTGGGAGATCTCCGGCTGGTAGGGCGTGTACGCCGTGTACCATGCCGGGTTCTCCAGCACGTTGCGCTGGATGACCGTCGGGGTGTGGGTGCCGTAATAGCCCGCGCCGATGAAGGAGCGCTTGACCTCGTTGCGCGCGGCCATCCGGCCGAGCTCGTCAATCACCTCCGCCTCGCTGCGCGGACCATCCAGCGCCAGCGGGGCGTCCATACGGATGTCCTCGGGCAGCGCCCGGGCGATGAGCGCCTCCATGCCCTCGGCGCCGACGGTCTCCAGCATACGCCGGCGCTCCCCGGCGTCCGGCCCGATGTGCCGGCCGAGGAACTCGTCGTGGCCCTCCAGGGCCGTCAGGGGGGTATGCGGTTCGCTCATGGGGTCGCCTCACTCTCTATCGTGGCGGCAATGCGCTGCCGGGAGCGATCAGTCCCGCAACCGTAGCCCGGGCATATCGATTTGTTAAATCAATACTCCCAATGGTCGCATAAATTTCTCAAATGCGACTACAGGCGACTCTCGAGGTTGGCGGACATATAGGCCACCAGCGCGTCGATGGCCTCGGTGGTGCGCGCCGGGTCATAGTGCAGGCGCACCTGCACTGGCGGGAGGCGGGGCAGATGCTCGGCGGCGGTCACCGCCCGCAGTCCGTTCGGGACGATGCTGCGTGCGAGCACCGTCACGCCGAGACCGGCGAGTACGCCCGCGCGGATCCCCCCGAAGCTCGCGCAGGTGTAGGCCACCCGCCACGGCACCGCCTCACGCTCCAGGTGCGAGAGGATCCGGCCGCGGTAGACGCAGCCCTCCGGGGCCACCACCAGCGGCACCGGCGTGCGCACGTGGCTGTCGTGACGGGGACTCGTGACCCACACGAGTTCCTCCGTCCAGCCCGCTCCGGAGGCGACGTCCTCGGCATCGGCGTGCAGCGCGAAGACCAGGTCCAGCTCCTCGCGCTCGCGCCGGGCAAGCAGCCGGTTGCTGAGGTCGCAGGTAACCTCCAGGGTGACGTTCGGATGGGCCTTGGCGAACTTGCCGAGGATTTCCGGGAGAAAGGAGCTGGCGAACTCGTTGGGCACCCCCAGGCGGACCGTGCCCGCAAGCTCCGGGGTGGCCAGCCGCCCCATTGCCTCGCGATTGAGCGCGAGGATCCGCTGGGCATAGTCGAGCAGCGTCTCCCCGGCCGGCGTGAGACGCAGGCGGCGGCCGTCGCGCACCAGCAGCGACTGGCCCGTGAGCTCCTCGAGGCGCTTCATCTGGAGGCTGACCGCCGGCTGGGAGCGGCCCAGGCGCTCGCCCGCGCGGGTAAAGCCCTCGGCCTCGGCAACCAGCACGAAGCTGCGCAGCAGCTCGGTGGGGATGTAATCCATACTCATCTTCCCAGAGGGATTGCCGTGTGTCAGAACGCCGGAGCGGTTCGGGGGCAAGGCGCGTTCGCGCCGGCGTGGCGGGGCTCACGTCAAGCAAACGCAACGCCGTCGAGGGAAGACTAGTACATCCTCCGCCGCGGACAGCGGTCGTAACGGCGCCCGGCGGCGGTCAGCCGCCGAGCGCGGACGCCATGATCGGCAGGTAGTGATCCAGCAGCAGCAGCGCGAACAGCGCCATCAGATAGATAATCGAGTAGCCGAACGAGCGCATCGGCAGCGAGGCCGAATCGCTCACCAGCATGGCCACGCCGTAGCCGAGGTACACCACGCCAAGGACCATCGCACCGACGAAGTACAGCCAGCCGCTCATCCCGGTCGCGAAGGGCAGCGCCGTCACCGCCACCAGCAGCAGGGTGTAGAACAGCACATGCCAGCGGGTGAATCGGTCGCCGTGGGTGACCGGCAGCATCGGGATGTCGGCGCGGGCGTAGTCCGCCTGACGGTGGATGGCCAGCGCCCAGAAATGCGGCGGCGTCCACGTGAAGATGATCAGGAACAGCAGCAGCGCGTTGGGATCGACGCTGCCGGTCACCGCCGTCCAGCCAAGCACCGGCGGCGCGGCACCCGCCGCGCCGCCGATGACGATGTTCTGCGGCGTCGCCCGCTTGAGGAACATCGTGTAGACGAACGCGTAGCCGAGCAGCGAGCCGAAGGTCAGCAGCGCGGTGAGCGGATTGACAAGGTAGTACAGCAGGCCGAGGCCGGCGACGCCGAGCAGCGCGGCGAAGGCGATCGCGTGGGGCAGCCGGATGTGGCCGCTGGGGATGGGCCGGCCGCGGGTGCGCGCCATGCGCGCATCGATGCCGCGATCGACCAGGTGGTTCACCGCCGCCGCCGAGGCGGCGGCGAGCGCGATGCCCAGGTTGCCGATCGTCAGCGCCCGCCAGGGCACCTCGGTGGTCACCGCCAGCAGCTCGCCGACCACCGCGGTAAACACCATCAGCGCGACCACGCCGGGCTTGCAGAGCTCGTAGTAGTCCCGCCAGTGACGGATGAGGTGGCGATGCACCGGTAGATCCTCGCTGGCGGCGACGGAGGCGGTGTGATTCATGACAGTCGGCTCGGATGTGCGAAGTGATTCAGCGCGACGAGCACCGCGAGCAGTATCGCGGCGCCTGCATTGTGCGCCACGGCCACGCCGAGGGGCAAGCTGAACAGGACGTTACTGACCCCCAGGGCGAACTGCGCGGTGACGCCCGCGGCGAGCGCGGCCCCGCCCGCGGCGGCGAGGCCGCCCCGGCGGATCAGCGCCAGCCCCAGGCCGAACAGAGCGAGGAAGACCACCACCGCCCCGGCCCGGTGGGCCAAGTGGATCGCGACCTTGGCCCCGCGGCTGAGGTGGGTACCATACTCGTAATCGGGCCCGATTCCGTGCCAGGGGTCGAAGCCGGCCGGGAAGTCCGCTACCTCGGGCCAGACCTCACCCGGCGTGCATGCCGGGAACTCGTTGCAGGCGAGCGCGGCGTAGTTCGCGCTGGTCCAGCCGCCCAGGGCAATCTGGCCGGCGAGCAGCGCGAGCGCCGCCACCAGGGCGACGCGCCAGCCCCGCGGCAGGCGCAGCGCGCCGGCACCGCCAAACACACGCAGGGTCTGCCAGGTGAGCAGCGACAGGGTCGTGAGCCCGCCCAGCAGATGGGCCATGACGATCAGCGGCTTGAGCTTCCAGGTCACGGTCCACATGCCCAGAAGTGCCTGGAAGACGATCACGGCCACCAGAGCCAGCGGCACGGCCAGGGGCTGGCCGGGCTCGCGCCGGTTACGCCAGGCCAGGACCGCGAGCGCGAAGACCAGCAGCCCGAGTGTGCCGGCCACGTAGCGGTGAACCATCTCCTTCCAGCCCTTCGCCGCCTCCACGGGCCGGTCCGGGTAGGCGGCGTTGGCGCTCGCGATCTCCTCCGGGGCGTCCGGGACGCTGATCTGGCCGTAGCAGCCCGGCCAGTCGGGACAGCCGAGACCGGCGTCGGAGAGGCGCACGTAGGCGCCGAGCACGACCACGACGAGGGTCAGCAGGGTCGCGATGAGGGACAGTCGCCGGAACCACGGGGAACGGGACACGCGGATTTCCTCTTGCT
>NZ_WNXE01000147.1:0-6391 GCF_010993615.1 Arhodomonas sp. KWT
GTGTGCCCGAGCGCGACGTTGCCCTCGCGCCAGACGCCGCGGTCGTCGGGGCCGCGGTGGCCGAGCCTCGCCACGGCAGCGGCGATGCGCTCCTCCGGCACCGGGGCGTCGAGACTGACACCGGCGATCCCGCACATCAGCCGTCCTCCCCGGGAGCAAGGAGGTCCATCGCGGCCAGATAACCGCGGGCACTGCGCCGGATTCCGTAGGCGGCGACCGCCTCGCGCAGCGCCGCCGGGTCCGGCGGCGTATCCAGCACCCCCGCCAGCGCGTCCGCCAGGGCCGCGTCGTCGCCCATGGGCACGAGGGGCGCCACGCGGCCCCCGTCGAGGACCTCCCGCGGGCCGCTGGGGCAGTCGGTGCTCACCACCGGCGTACCGCTCGCCAGGGCCTCGATGAGTACCACCGGTGCCCCCTCCCAGCGCGAGGTGAGGGCGAAGGCCGCGGCGTGGGCCATGTAGCGCACCGGCTCGTCAACGAAACCGGGCAGGTCCACGTCCGCCTCGACACCGAGCTCCCGGGCGAGCGCGAGCAGACGATCGTGTTGGCGGCCGCGGCCGAGGATCACCAGGCGCGCGTCACGCCCGCGGCGCAGCCGGGCAAAGGCGCGCAGCAGGGTCGCATGGTCCTTGCGCCCGGAGAGCTCCCCCGCCCCCAGGATCACCGGGGGGCCGCCGGGGGCGAACCAGGGGTGATCGGGCGGTGCGGGGACGTCGAAACGGGCCGGATCCACCACCGGGCTCGGCACCACCCGCACCCGCCCCTCCGGCCAGCCGGCCAGCGCCTCCAGGTCCGCGGCGGCCTGCCGGGAGGGCATCAGGACGTAGTCCGCCCGCGGGTAGAGGTGACGCAGGCTCCAGCGCTCGACCCAGCGCGTCCAGGAACCCCGGCTGGCGAGGTCCACGGACACGGTGGTGCCGATACGCAGCGCGAGCCGGGTGGGCACCCGGGCGATGGCACGGGCGAGCAGCGCCATGCGGTTGACCCGGTACTTGTCGGTCATCAGCACCGCGGGCCGCTCGCGGCGGAGGTAGCGCACCAGCCCGGGCAGGGCGGTGTCCACGTGGCGCGCGGGAAGCACGACACGGCCCACCCGCTCGTAGTCGCCGCCCTCCGGCAGGTACGGACCGTGGCCACGGATGGTGATCAGGTCGCAGTCGACCCCGAGCCCCACGAGACCGGGCAGAAGGTTGCGGGCGACGCGGTCGACGCCGCTGTGACCCGAGGTGGCCAGGAAGATCGCGAGGTCGGTCATCGGCGGTATAGGGGCAGGGCGTCAATGTACGCCTGCGCGCTGTTGTCGGCCTGGTAGGGTTCGGCAGCCCGCCGGGTCATCTCCGCCGGCGCCGGCTCGCGCAGCGCCGCGTCGATGGCCGCGGCCAGCGCCGGGGCGTCGTCCACCGGGACGAGGTGCCCGAGGCGTCCGCCCTCGAGGATTTCCCGGGGGCCGCTGATGCAGTCCGCGGCGACCAGCGGCACCCCCAGCGCGGCCGCCTCCACCAGCACGTTCGGCGAGCCCTCCCAGCGCGAGCAGGAGACGAACACCGCCGCCCGCGCCATGAAGGCATAGGGGTTCGGCTGCCAGCCCGGCAGGTCCACGTCCCCGGCCACGTCCAGGCGACGCGCGAGCGCCAGCAGGCGCTCGCGCTGACGGCCGTCGCCGAGTATCACCAGCCGGGCGGCGCGCTCACCACGCACCCTGGCGAAGGCGCGCACCAGCGAGGCGAAGTTCTTCTGCCGGCGCAGCCCGCCGATGGCGAGGATCACCGGCGGCCCGTCGCCCTGGAACCACGGATGGACCACGGCCTCACGGGCCTCGTCGTGGACCGCGGCAGTGATGGTGGGGTTGGGGAGCACGCGGATACGCGAGCGCGGCACGCCGAGTCCGTCCACGAGATCGTCGGCGATCCCGCCGGACACGGCGATGACCCCGTCGGCCCGGCGGTACAGCCGCGCCATCTGCCGCCGCCGGCGCCAGCGGCGCAACGGATTCGCGCGGCCCTGGCGCAGCCGGTGCACCAGCGGATTGCCCACCCGGAAGAACACCCGGGTGCCGCTCCCGGCGGCATCCCGCGCGTCCGCGGCGATGCGGTCGTCACGGAGCTTGGCACTGATGAGCACGGCCGGGCGCTCGTGCTCCAGGAAACGGCGCACCGCGTCCACGGACGAGCCGGCCTCCAGCTCGCTCAGCGCAACAGTGTCATCGCAGCGGTCGAGGAAACGCTGATCCCGGTCCGCCACCAGCAGGTGCACCGCAACGCCCCGTGCCGCAAGCGCGTTGGCGGTGTGCACCAGCATGCGCTCGACACCGCCGTCGCCCTGGTCGGTGATCAGGATCGCGAGTCGTCCGGCGCACGCGCCCTCCCCCGGCTGCCGCGCCGGTGCGTCCGCGCGCACTTCTTCAACCCCGGGATCCATCGGCTTGGACAGTCCTGAGGCACCGGGGATAAACTTCGATCCGCGCGACGCGTTGTCGAGCATACCTGATCCCTTGGACCTCACCATGTTCAGGGTGATCGACCGTCGACCGGGGAAACGATCGCGGCGGTTCGGCGGCCGGCAATGCAACCACCGGAATGCGTACTCATGATGCGCCGCCATTATTGCGTCACCGGCCCGTTCGAGCAATTCGAGGAATGGCCGGGGCGATGGCCCGGAACGCACCATACGGACCCTGTGTCCGCAAGGCCAGAGGAAGACGGCCCGTGCACGCGGACCGCCAAGCACATAATCAGGGCCACCGATGCCAACGACACCGTGGATAACCGGCGCCGCACCCACCGTGGCGCGTGCCTGCACGCCTGTCTCGACCGGTCTCGGTTTGAGCGGGCTCGCGCTTTTCGCCTTCAGCGGCGGCTTCAGCGTAGCCGCCATGAATACCGGGCTGGCCCTGATGCTGCTCGGCTTTCTCCTACAGGCCCGCCAGGCCTTACCGACCCTGCTTCGAGACCCGCTGGCACTCCTCGTGACCGCATTCTGCGCCTACGTCGTGCTGCGCGGACTGCTCGCCGTCTACTCCAGCACCCCGGCGGACCCGGACCGCGGTCACCTCGGCCAGAGCTGGCACCTGCTCCGCGCCGACGGACTGCTCGCCGTGGCCGGGGGATGGTGGCTGTTCCGCCATCCCGCCTGGATTCGACGCTGCCTCAACCTCGCCGTGCTCTCCGGCTTGGTAGGGCTCGCCGTCGCGCTCACCCGCGCACCACGCCTGCCCTGGGAGGGGCTGGTCCGGCTTAAGACCTCCGCCAGCCCCAACGCCTTCGGGCTGTATGCCGCCCTCGTGCTCCTCGTGCTCTGCATGCGCCCGCCGGTGCGTTGCGGCACGCGCGCCCGGCGCATCATGTTGATGGCGGGCTGGGGCGCAGCACTGATCGTCGCTTTGCTGGCGCTGCTGTGGTCCGGCTCCCGCTCGGCCTGGCTCGGGGCGATGATCGGCATCCCTGTGACCCTGGCCGTCCAGTGGGGACCAACCCTCTGCCGGTGGCTCGCCACCCCCGCCGGGCGCCGTCCGGCCGCGGCGGCAGCGCTGCTCGCGGTATTGGCGCTGGGCGGTATCGTGGCCACCTCGGACACCGTGGCCTGGCGGCTGGACCCGGGCGAGGCGGTCCGCTCCGTGCGCGACATCGCCGCCGGCGACTGGCAGGCCGTCCCCAACCGCTCACTGCGCTACCGACTGATGCTCTGGCGTAGCGGTGCCACGATAATCCGCAACGCCCCCTGGCTCGGCTGGGGGCCGGCGGGCGCGCAACCGGCGATCAAGCGCTACGCGGCCTCCGAGGTCAAGCGCTTCCCCCACTTGCACAACATGGTGCTCAACCTCTGGGCACAGCTCGGCCTCGTGGGCGTGGGCCTTTTCGGGGTCTGCGGCATCGTGGCGCTTTTCCGCGGCCTCCGGCCACCGGCCGGTAGCGACGTCCCGGACAATCTGGTGCGCCTGGCCGGCGGCGGCCTGCTGACGTTCTTCCTCATCGGTCAGCTACAGATCCGCTACCTGGATCCAACCGGGATCGTGCCGAACTCGTTGTTCCTCGCCATACTCATCGCCACGGGGCTGCGCGCCCGTGCCACCGGCCACCGTGACACACCCGGGCACACGCCATGACGGACATCGTTCACATCGGCTACCACAAGACGGCGACGAACTGGTTCCAGCGCCTGTTCTACCCCGGGGCGCAGGGGCTGCGCTATGTCCATCGCAAGCACGTCCGGGCGGCCTTCATCCATCACGACGCCTTTCATTTCGACCCGGCAACCGCGCGCGCCACCCTCGGCAAACGCGATGACGAGGACATCATCCTCTGCGAGGAAGAGCTCAGCGGCAACCTCCACAACGGCGGGCTTTTCGGCTGCCTGTCCAAGGAGGTCGCACAGCGGATCCATCGGACCCTGCCGGGGGCGCGCATCGTCATCTTCATCCGCAACCAGCCGGCCATGATCGCCTCGGTGTACAAACAGTACGTCAAGGAGGGCGGTACCCACGGTGTGAACCGCTATCTCCACCACGCCCACTATCTCCACGAGTCCGGCTTCCAACCGGCGAAGGCGCCGCTGTTCCGATTCGAGCACTTCGAGTACCTGCCGCTGATCCGCCACTACCAGGCGTTGTTCGGCCGTGAGCGGGTCCACGTCTTCCCCTACGAGGCCTTCGCCCGCGATGGGGAGGCGTTCGTTACACGCTTCGCGGACGCCCTCGGCCTCGACGTCCCGCCCCAACCGCTGCATGCGGACAGGGTAAACATCGGCTACCGCCGGGGCACCCTCGCCCTGGCGCGGCTGATCAATCACTTCACCTACCGGGACGTGGTAGACAAGCGGGTCTGGCTGAACGTGCCGTTCACCTATCGCAAGGGGAGAATCCTGCTCAAGCACCTCAACCGGTTGCCTGTCCTCGGCCGTCAGCAGCGCCCCGGGGATCTTCTCGGCCGGGACAACATGGAGTTCATCCAGGCCTACTACGCGCACGTGAACGCCCAGCTGGAGGCCGAGCTCGGGATCAGGCTCGCCGAATTCGGCTACCCACTACCCACGCCGAGCACGCGCTCGTAGACACGCCGGTTCAGCACCGTCATCGCCGTCACCGAGAAGCGCGCGTCAACGTGCTGCCGACCCGCCGCACCCATGGTCTCGCGCAGGGCGAGATCGCCCAGCAACCGGCCCACCCGCTCTGCGAGGGCGGTGCTGTCCCCCGGTGGCACGAGGTAGCCGGTAATCCCGTCTGCAACGGCCTCGGGAATGCCGCCTGCCTCCGCCCCCACCACCGGCACGCCGCAGGCCGCCGCCTGGAGCAGGGTCACGCCGAGGCCCTCCATATAGGCCGGGTGCGCGAGGACGTCGAGGCACGGAAAGATGTGCGCCATGTCGGTGCGGAAGCCGGCGAACACGAACCGGTCTCCCAGGCCCTGCTCGTGGACCAGCGAGCGGATCGCCGCCTCCTCCGGACCGCGGCCGAATAGCAGGAAGCGGGTGCGCGGGTGCGCCGCCAGCACGGCGGGGGCCGCCGCGACGAGCACGCGGTGCCCCTTGCGCGGGATGAACTGCGCAGCCATGCCCACGGCCACCTCGTCGTCGGCGAGGCCGAACTCCCGCCGGAACCACGCGCGGTCGCCGCCGGGGCGATACGTCTGCGTATCCACCGCGCTGCGCACGCAGGTAACCCGCTCCGGGGCCAGGCCCTCGGCGAGCAGGACCTCGCGTATGCCCTCGGAGATGGTGATCACGTGGGCGTAGAGGCGGTATTTCAGCGCCACCCACCAGCGCCGTTCCGGGTTGTCCACCCGGCGGCTGAGCACCGCCGGCACGCCGGCGAGGCGGGCGGCGATGCCGCCGATGACGTCGGCACCGCGGCGACTGTGGAGGTGGACGAGGTCCGCATCCTCCTCGCGCAGCACGCGGTAGAGCCGGGCACCGAAGGCGACGTCCAGATCGCCGCGCACGGGCATCGCGACCACGCGGTCGGCGACGCCCTGCGCCGCCTCGGCGATCTCGCTGCCGGCGGGGCAGACCAGCACGTGCCGGCCCGGCGAGGCCGCGAGCCCGCGCAGCAGCATCAGCACCTGCAGCGCGCCCCCGTAGAGGTGCATGCCGGTCTCGACGTGGACCACCGTCATGTCGCGGCCATCAGCTCGCGGGCGACATCGAACACGTCGCCGGGACGGTGCAGGCGCATGCAGCTGAACTCGCCGCCGCACAGCGGACGCCGGCGGCAGGGCGAGCACCACAGCGGCTCGTAGAGCACCCGGGTGCGCGGACTCTCCGTCTCCAGATAGGGACGGGTGGAGCCGAACAGCGCCACGGTGGGCACGGTCAGGGCGGTACCCATGTGGGTGAGGCCGGTATCCACGCCCACCAGGGCCTCGGCACCGGCGATGGCCGCGGCGCTGGCGCGCAGCGA
>NZ_WNXE01000148.1:0-6309 GCF_010993615.1 Arhodomonas sp. KWT
TAGACGGGGTCGCGCCGGTGGGTGATGCGCTCGACGGTGAATACCGGGAAGTGCTCGACCTCGTTGTAGTAGCCGGTGTGGTCGCCGAACGGGCCTTCGGGCGCGACGTCGTCCGGGTAGATGTGGCCCTCGAGGAGGATCTCGGCGCTCGCCGGTACCTGCAGATCCGAGCCCAGGCAGCCCACGAGCTCCGTGCGCCGGCCGCGGAGTAGCCCGGCGAAGGCATACTCCGAGAGGGTGTCGGGGACCGGTGTCACCGCCGCGAGGATGGTCGCCGGGTCGGCGCCGAGGGCCACCGCCACCGGGAAGGGCTCCCCGGGGTGGGCCTGCTGCCAGTCGCGGAAGTCCAGCGCGCCGCCACGGTGGGCGAGCCAGCGCATGATCACCCGGTTGCGCCCGATGACCTGCTGGCGGTAGATCCCGAGGTTCTGCCGGCTCTTCTCCGGCCCCCGGGTGGTGACCAGCGCCCAGGTGATCAGCGGGCCGGCATCGCCGGGCCAGCAGGTCTGCACCGGGATGTGCGAGAGGTCCACGTCGTCGCCCTCGATCACCACCTCCTGGCAGGTTGCGCGGCGGACCTTTTTCGGCGCCATGTCCAGCACCTTCTTGTACACCGGCAGGCTCCGCCAGGCGTCGCGCATGCCCTTGGGCGGATCAGGCTCCTTGAGGAAGGCGAGGAGCCGGCCGATCTCGCGCAGCGCCTCGGTGTCGTCCGCGCCCATGCCGAGGGCCACGCGACGGGGCGTTCCGAAGAGGTTGGCGAGCACCGGCATGTCGTGGCCGACCGGGTTCTCGAACAGCAGGGCGGGGCCGCCGCGGCGCAGCGTGCGGTCACAGACCTCGGTCATCTCCAGCACCGGGTCCACCGGATGGCTGATGCGCTTGAGCTCGCCGGCCGCCTCCAGCTTCTCGATGAACTCCCGAAGGTCGTGATACTGCAACGTCGTCGTCCCCTGCCGTGCGCGAGAGTCACGATACTGCCTGCTCGCGCTATTGCCTGTCACCGTTGCGTGGCCGTATCCGGGTGGGATCGCATGCATGCAGCGCGGAGGTGTTGCAGACACGCCGGGGCGTCGACCAACGGGAGCGTTGGGGGCAGCTTGTTCCCGCGGCGAGCTGCCCGTCGGCAGCCGATGACTCGGGACAGAGCTGTGCCGGCTATGGCTGCGGACGGTTGCCTCGCCAGGCCGCTTTCCCTTTCAGTGCCCCGCTGCCACCCAATTATCCCAACCAATCATGGTATTGCCTATCACGTGCCGGCAGGAAATCCCCGAGGCCGCGTACCGACAGCGGATGTGACGGGCACTGTCGGGCAGCATTTATGCCGCAATTGGCGACAACTTTCAGGTTGACAGATCGACCTGACCAACCTACGGTCTGGTTAAACCAATTAATAAATAATGGTTCAAATGGTCTAGGGCAGGCGCTTCGCTGTTCCGTGTCCCTCGGTTTGGCACGCGCAGCGGAGCCGGCCCATTCCAGCGGAAAGGGGAGTTTTCGTGAAGCTGTTCCTCATTCAAACCCTCAATGGCCTGACGCTGGGTGCGCTGTACTTCATCGTGGCGAGCGGGTTCACGCTGATCTTCGGTGTCATGCGCGTGGTCAACCTGGCGCATGGCTCGCTGTATCTGCTCGGTGGCTACGTCGGCTACAGTGTGGCCGCTGCCACCGGTAGCTGGTATGCCGCCGTGGTCGGAGGCGCCTTAGGCATGGCGCTGGTGGGGGTGCTGATGCAGGTGGGCCTGTTCGGCTGGATGCAGGGCCAGGACCTGCGCCAGACCCTCGCTTCCATCGGCCTGTCCATCGTCATGGCAGACCAGATGCTGGCCTACTACGGCGGCGGCACCTACCAGTTCCAGCCCCCCGACTATCTCTACGGATTCACGCCGCTGCCCTTCGTCCACGGGTACTCGACCTACCGCCTGTGTCTGCTCGGCTTCTCGGTGTTCGTGGGTCTGGTGCTCTGGTTCGTGCTGAACCGCACCCGCCTGGGCATGATGATCCGTGCCGGCGTGGACGATCGGGACATGCTGGATGCGCTCGGCATCAATGTGCCGCGGTTGTTCGTGTGCGTGTTTGCGATCGGTGCCGGTCTTGCCGGGCTCGCCGGCGTGATCGGCGGCAGTGCGCTTTCGCTGGCGCCGGGAGAGGACGTGCGCTATCTGCTGTCGTCGCTCGTGGTCGTGATCGTGGGCGGTATGGGCAGCATCGGCGGGACAGCGATCGGTGCCGTGCTGATCGGCCTGGCAGAGCAGTACGGACTGGCGTACGCGCCCACCTACGGGGTCGTATTCACCTTCGTGATCATGGTCGTGGTGCTGGCCGTGCGCCCGCAGGGCCTACTGGGGCGTGCGGCATGAGTGCGGGTGCCGGAAGAACCGTCGCATGGCTGGCGCTTGCCGTCGTCGCTGTGCTCTATCCGCTCGTCGTGCCGGGATTCTGGGCCTACCAGATCGGCGCTCAGTCCCTGCTGTTCGGGATGATCGCACTGAGCCTGAATCTGCTTGCCGGATACGGCGGTATGGTCTCGCTTGCGCAGATGGCCATTGCCGGGGCCGCCGGATACGCGACGGCCTACTTCGGGGTCAACAGCACCGACCTCGGTATCGTGCTGCCCTGGCCCCTGACGGTGGTGACCGCCATCTGCCTCGGGACGCTGTTCGGGGCGGTCGTGGGGGCGATCTCCGTGCGCACGCGGGGGATATACTGCCTGATGATCACGCTGGCCATCGCCGTCGGGTTCTCGCTTTTCGCGCGGCAGAACTACAGCGTGTTCAACGGATTCAACGGCTTCGCCGGGGTGCGTGCACCGACGGTGGCCGGCATCGACTTCAACGAGTCCGTTCCGTTCTACTACCTCACGCTCGCCGTGGCCGCCCTGGCGCTCGGGTGGCTCTACCACGTTGTACGAACCCCATTCGGCATCGCGCTCCAGGGTATCCGCGACAATCCGCGCCGCATGCGCACTCTCGGTTTCGATGTCATCCGGCTTCGTATCGCGGCCTTTGCGCTCTCGGGGCTGATCGCCGCCACCGGGGGTGTGCTCTTCGTCTGGTACAACGGCCGCATCTCGCCCGGCGCCATCGACGTCCAGCCGACCATCGACATCCTCATCATCAGCGTGGTCGGGGGGATGGCCTCGCCTCTCGGTGCCTTCGTCGGTGCGGTCGCGTTCGTGCTGCTCCAGAATTTCGCCATCGACCTGATCAGCCCGGATCGATTCAACACATTGATTGGGCTTGCTTTTCTTGTGGTCGTCCTGTTCTCGCCGGAGGGCCTTACGGGTATCGCACAGCGGCTGTTGAGGGGGGTGCGTGGCGCTGCGAGGGCGGAGCGCCCGCCGGGTGATCACGAGACGTCCACCGAGGAGGCAGCGGCCCGCCGTATTTCCTGATTCTTGTCTAGCAGGAGGAGAGACCCATGACGATAAAAACCATCCTCAATCGACTGGCGCTGGCGATAGGCATCGCCGGATTCGCCGTGTCCGCAGGCGCCAGCGCCGCCGGCAAGGCACCCATCCGCATTGGCGGTCTTGCCACCCTGGAGGGGGCGTTCGCCGTCGACGGCAAGGATGCGATGCGGGGTATCGAGATGGCCATAGAGGAGTTCGGGGGCGAGATCGACGGCCATCCGATCAAGCTGGTGAAGGCCTCGTCCGATGCCTCGCCCAACTCCGCGGTGGACGCCGCGCGTAAGCTCATCGAGCAGGAGGACGTGGATATCCTGGTCGGCCCCCTCTCGGGCAGCGAGGGGCTGGCGGTGAAGGATTATGCCAAAAAGCATCCGGGCAAGACCTTCCTGAACGGTTCCTCCGCGGCCCAGGACACCACTCTTCGTGACCCGGCACGCAACTTCTACCGTTTCTCCACCGACGGGGCGCAGTGGATGGCCGGTCTTGGCGACTATGTCTACAAGCAGAAGGGCTACCGCAAGGTGGCGGTGGTTTCGGAGGACTACTCCTTCCCGTACACGCAGGTGTTCGGCTTCGCCTACGAGTTCTGCCGCAACGGTGGCGAGATCAGCCACAAGTACTGGGTCCCCATAGGCAACAAGGACTACAGCGCCGTGATTACCCGGCTGCCGGAGGATATCGACGCCATCTACGTCATGCTCGGTGGCTCCGACGCGGTGAACTTCCTCACCCAGTACCGCCAGTACGGCGGCAGCAAGCCCATGATCGGCAGTTCCGTGACCGTGGATCAGACCGTGCTGAGCTCGAAGGGGCCGTTCAAGCAGTACGTGCTTGGTACCGCGTCGGCGGGGCCGATCGCCGATTCCTGGGACAACCCGGAGTGGGCATCCTTCGTGAAGCGCTACCAGAAGGCGTACCCGGACGGCTTCCCGTCCCCCTCGCTGTTCGCGGAGACCTACTACGTGAACGCCAAGGCGGCGCTGCTCGCGCTCAGGCAGGTCGGCGGTGACCTCTCTGACGGCCAGAAGCAGCTGCAGAAGACACTGGACAGTCTCAGCTTTCAGACCCCGACCGGTCACGTCGCCCTCGACGAGAACCGCGAGGGGATCAGCAACAACTTCGTGACGGTGGTCGCCAAGAAGCCGAACGGCGATCTCTACAACAAGGTCGTGGCGGTCAAGAAGGACGTCGATCAGACGCTTGGCATGAAGCGAGATGCCTTCCTCGAGTTGGGCAAGGTGGGTCGCAACTCGCCCACCTGTGAAGATCTGCGCAATGTCGGCAAGTGACGTCAACGCGCTGGAACTCGTCGACGTGGGGCGCCGTTTCGGCGCCCTCGCGGCCGTCTCCAACGTCGATCTAACCGTCGCCGCGGGGGAACGCCGGGCGCTGCTGGGCGCCAACGGGGCGGGGAAATCGACACTGTTCAACCTGATCGCCGGGGACTTCCCGGCCAGCGACGGCAGCATTTCCCTGCTCGGGCGAGACCTGAGCGGCGTGCCCGCCCGGGAGCGCACGCGCATGGGGCTGCGCCGCACTTACCAGAACTCCAGCCTGTTCGAGCAACTGACCGTCGCGGACAACCTCTTTATCGCACTGCGCGGCGTTCGTCCCGGGCGTTTCAGCCTGCGTCGGCCGCGTCGCGGGGGCGACGAGCTACAGCGGGTGGCGGCGCTGGCGGATCGGGTCGGTATGGGGCGGTGGCTGGACCATCGGGTGGCGGATCTCTCCCATGGGCAGCAACGTCAGCTCGAGCTCGGGATGGCGCTGGTCGGGGAACCCCGGGTGCTGCTGCTCGACGAGCCGGCGGCCGGACTGTCCCCGGCGGAGCGCACGCATCTGCTGGGGCTGATACTGGGGCTGCCTTCGTCCCTGACGGTGGTGCTCATCGAGCATGATCTGGACATCGCGCTGCGGACCGCGGACCGCGTGACGGTCATGCACAACGGGCGGCTGCTCGTGGAAGGCACACCCGGGGAGATTCGCGCGAATCAACAGGTGAGGGATATCTACCTTGGTAGCCAAGGCAACTGATGTGCGCCTGGAGGTCGACGGCCTCCAGGTCCACCGGGGAACCAGTCATGTCCTGCAAAGTATCAGCCTCGGGGTCGGCGGCGAACCCGTCGCCATCGTCGGCCGCAACGGCATGGGCAAGACCACGTTGTGTCAGGCGATCATGGGGCTCGTGCCTGCGACCGGAGGCGGGATCCGCTTCGCCGGCCGTTCGATCGACGGCCGCAAGCCGCACGCGGTGGCCCGCTCGGGACTCGGCTACGTGCCGCAGGGGCGGCGGATCTTCCCGTCGCTGACGGTGGACGAGCACCTGCGGCTTGTCAGCCGCAGGGGCCGTGTGCGCTGGTCGGTCGACGGTGTCTACGAGCTCTTCCCGCGACTGGCCGAACGCCGGGATCATGGCGGATCGGCGCTCTCGGGCGGTGAGCAGCAGATGCTCGCCATCGCAAGGGCGCTGCTGACCAACCCGAGGCTGGTGATCATGGACGAGCCGACGGAGGGGCTGGCGCCGGCCATCGTAGAGCAGCTCGTCGGCGTCCTGAGGCAGCTCGCACGGGAGGGGACCGGATTGCTGCTCATCGAGCAGAACTTCGGTGTGGCGACGGCGGTGGCCGAGCGCGTCATGGTCATGTTGAACGGCCAGATCGTCCATGAGGCCCCCGCCAGCGAAATACGCGAGGACGACGAGGTCAAGGCACGTTATCTCGGCGTGGGGTGAGTCCGCCTGCGTCGGCGCTGGCGCCGGTGTGTCCGGATCATGCCTCTCGACACACCCCGGGCCCGTGAGCGTCCGTCGCCACCCGCGATTCGATGAACTCCCGAAGGTCGTGATACTGCAACGTCGTCGTCCCCTGCCGTGCGCGAGAGTCACGATACTGCCTGCT
>NZ_WNXE01000149.1:0-6176 GCF_010993615.1 Arhodomonas sp. KWT
GCCGTGGATCGCCAGGTGCATCAGCGCGCTCACCGCATAGCGGCTCTTGGTGGACAGCCGGATCATGCGCTCTTCCCGTCGAACTCCGAAACCGTGTGGATGTGGTTCACCGGCCCGTGCCCGCCGCCCAGAGGCGTCGCCGTGGCCAGCGCGCGCTGCAGGTAGCATCGCGCGCGCTCGGTGGCGCCCGCGAGCTCCATGCCCCGGGCGATCCCGGCGGCGATTGCGGAGGCCAGCGTGCAGCCGGTGCCGTGGGTGCACTCCGTCGCTATCCGCGGCTGGCGCAGGCACTCGGTGCCTGCCGGCGTCGCGAGGACGTCGGTGATGGTCTCGCCGGCGGCGTGGCCCCCCTTCACGAGCACGGCGCCGCAGCCGAGCGCCAGCAGGGCCTCGGCGGCGGCGATCTGGTCGGCTTCGTCGTGTATCCGCCGCTCGAGCAGCACCTCGGCCTCCGGGATGTTGGGCGTGACGAGGCTCGCTCGCGGTACCAGTCGCGTGCGCAGTGCCTCCACCGCCGCGGTCCGCAGCAGGCGGTCCCCGCTCTGGGCGACCATCACCGGGTCGACCACCAGGGGCACCGTCGGTGCCATCAATTCTAGCATCTCCGTTACTGTTTCTATTACCGGGGCGTCGTGGAGCATGCCCGTCTTGACGCAGTCGGCACCGATGTCGCCGAGCACGGAGCGCATCTGCTCGGCGATGAACGCCGGCGGTACCGGGAAGACGTCCTGGACGCCGAGAGTGTTCTGCGCCGTCAGTGCGGTGATCGCCGTCATGGCATACCCGCGCAGGGCGGTGACGGCCTTGATGTCGGCCTGGATGCCGGCGCCGCCGCCGGAGTCGGAACCGGCGACGATGAGTACGCGTGCGTGAGTCATGGTCCATCCGTCGGTTGTCGGCCCGCCATGGCGGGCGGTGAGGCGATCAGGCACCGCCGGTGCGGGCCAGGGCGTCGCGGTCGACCTTGCCCGCACCGGTGCGCGGCAGCGACTGTGCCCGGATATAGCGTCTCGGGTGCTTGAACCGGGCGAGCCTCGTGGACAGCCACTCCCCTAGTGACTCGGCGTCCGGCAGGTTCGCCCCTGCCGCGGGCACGAGCACCGCCACCGGTACCGCCCCCCAGTGCGGATCCGCGGCCGGAAAGACCCCCGCCTCCGCGATGGCCTCGTGGCCAAGGAGCACGGTCTCGATCTCCTCCGGGGCGATATTCTCGCCGCCGCTCACGAACACATTATCCACGCGGCCGACGATGCTGACACGCCCGCTCTCGTCCTCGCGGGCGAGATCGCCGGTGTGGACCCAGCCGTCGGCGTCGAGGACGGCGGCGGTACGCTCCGGATCGTCGACGTAGCCGTCGAAGGCATGGGGGCTGCGCAGCCACAGCTCCCCCGCCCCGCCCCGCGGCGCCGGGGCGCCGTCGTCGGCGACGATGCGGTAGTCGCAGTGCGGGAAGGCGGTGCCCACGCTCCCCGAGTGACGGACCAGCGCCGCCGGGTCGTCGCCGCGGCCGAGGTGGATGAAGTTCGACGGCCCGGCCTCGGTCTGGCCGTAGCTCTGGCCCACCGCAATCCCGCGCTCGCGGAACGGCACCATCGCCGCGTCGCTGCAGGGTGCCCCCGCGGTGGTGATTCCGGCCAGCGACGACAGATCGGTATCGGCGAACCCCGGTGCCGCGCTGATCGCGCGGAGCATCGCCTCCACGGCGCCGAAGTGGTTCACGCGGTGCGCCGCGACCGCGCCGAGCACCGCCACCGGATCGAAGCCAGGCAGCAGCACCACGCAGCCGCCGGCATGGAGGATCGGTGTCACCGTGTTCCAGCCGCCGATGTGATAGAGCGGGAACAGCAGGAGCTCGCGGCGCTCGCCCAGGCCGGCCGGGCTGGCGGCGATGAGCTCCAGGGTGTTCCAGGTCATCTGCCGGTGGGAGACGATGCAGAGCTTGGGCACGCCGGTGCTGCCCCCGGTGTGCACGTAGAGGAACGGCTCGTTGAGCGCGAGGGCGGTATTCCCGGAGGGCGACGCGGGCATGGCGTCCTGGGCCGCAATGGCGTCCGCGTCCAGCCGGTGCCAGTCGCCGGCGTCCGTGCCGACCCCGGCGACGGCGTCCTCCAGGGCCGGATCGACGAGCACTGTTCGGGCACCGCTGCGGTGGACGAGCGCCGCCATCTCAGCCGCGGCAAGGCGGTGGCTCAGGGGCACGAGCACGATGCCGGTGCGTCCGCAGGCGAGATAGACCCGCACGGCCTCCACCGTATTGCGGGTCACCAGCCCCAGGCGGTCGCCACGGCCGATACCGAGGGTATCCGTGAGCCAGTGCGCGGTGCGGGCCACGGCGGCGTCGAGCTCGTCGTAGCGCCAGTGCCGGCCGGTCTCCGCCTCAATCAGCGCGCACCGGTCCGGGGTGAGCGCGGCCCGCCGGCCGACATAGTCGCCGACCCAGTCCATGGGAATCGCGTTCCAGTCCAGCGGCTCGTTCATCGCTCCCTCCACAGGGGTGACACGGGCCGCGGCGACACCGCCGGTGCCGCCGCGTTACCATCCGGGCCATCATTTGAAACGGGAGCGCGCCATGGATCAACTCCGCCCCCTGGTGGACATCGGGGTCAACCTTACCCACCGACGCTTCGCCGCGGACCGCGATGCGGTGATGGAACGGGCCCGCGCCGCCGGGGTGGAGACCATGGTGCTGACCGGTGTCGACGTGGCGGGCTCGCAGTCCGCCGCGGCGCTGGCCGCGGACGCGGCGGACTGCGTGAATACCGCCGGCGTCCATCCCCATCACGCCTCGGACTGGGACGCGGACACCGCGGCAGCGGTCCGCGCCCTCGCCGGCCGGGCGAAGACCGTGGCCATCGGCGAGACCGGGCTCGACTTCAACCGGGACTTCTCGCCACGCCGGGCGCAGGAAAATGCCTTCGCCGCGCAGCTGGAGCTCGCCGCCGAGCTCGGGCTTCCGGTCTTCCTCCATCAGCGCGACGCGGCCGAGCGTTTCACTGCGATCCTTGCGGACTATCGTGACGCCCTCCCCGGGGCGGTGGTGCACTGCTTTACCGACGGCCGCGACGTGCTCCATCCCCTGCTCGACCTGGACTGCCACATCGGGGTCACCGGCTGGGTCTGCGACGAACGTCGCGGAAGCGCGCTGCGGGAATGCCTCGGCGATATCCCGGGGGACCGGCTGATGGTGGAGACGGATGCCCCTTTTCTGCCGCCCCGGGACATGCGGCCGAAACCGCCCCACGGACGCAACGAGCCGGCGTTTCTCGTCCACGTCGCCCGGCGCGTCGCCGATCTGCGCGGCGAGAGCGCGGAGGCGCTGGCCGAGGCGACGACGCGCAACGCCCGCGCGTTCTTCCGCCTCGAGGGCTGAATCAGGCAGCGGCGCCGGCGACGTGCTCCAGGGCGTCGGCGATCACGGCGGCGTCGGCGTCGCGCCGCGGCCCGTGTTCGCTGAGGTGGCGACGCCAGGCGCGGGCACCGGGCAGGCCCTGGAACAGCCCGACCAGGTGGCGGGTCATCCGCGAGAGGCGCTCACCCGCGGCGATCTCGCGGGCGACGTAGTCCATGTAGGCCTCGGCCACGGCGACCCGGTCCGGAACCGGCGTCGTCGCGCCGAAGACCCGGCGGTCCGCCTCGGCGAGCACGAAGGGGGTCTGGTAGGCGGCTCGGCCGATCATCACCCCGTCGAAGCGCGCCAGCAGTGCCTCGGCCTCGTCCAGGTCCATGACCCCGCCGTTCAGCACGACCTCCAGCCCCGGAAAGGCCGCGCGCAGCCGCTCGACGCGGTCATAGTCCAGCGGCGGGATATTGCGGTTTTCCTTGGGGCTGAGTCCGTTCAGCCAGGCCTTTCGGGCGTGGATCGTGAACGAGGTGCAGCCGGCGCCCGCAACGGTCTCGACGAAACGGGCCAGGAAGGCCTCGCTGTCCTGGTGGTCGATACCGATGCGTGTCTTCACCGTCACCGGCAGCCGCGTGGCCGCACGCATGGCCGCGACCATCTCGGCTACCAGTGCCGGCTCGGCCATCAGGCAGGCCCCGAAGCGCCCGGACTGGACGCGGTCGCTGGGGCAGCCGCAGTTGAGGTCGACCTGGTCGTAGCCCCACCGTTCGGCAAGCGCTGCGGCATGGGCGAGCTGCTCCGGGTCGGCACCGCCCACCTGCAGGGCGACCGGGTGCTCGCATGCGTCGAAGTGCAGGAAGCGCCCGGCGCGGCCGTGCCATAACGCCTGCGCCGGCACCATCTCGGTGTACAGGAGGGTCCGGCCGGTGATCAGCCGCATGAGGTAACGGTAATGCCGGTCAGTCCAGTCCATCATCGGCGCCACGGACAGGCGCCGGTCGGGATCCGGCCGGCGGCCCGTCGCCGCTGCGCTGCGGTGGGTATCGGTCTCGTGCTCGTTCGCCATCGGCTCCTGCGGGCTTCGCGGCTGGCGTGGCGGGCGATTGTACACCGGCCGGGCCTGTCGCTTCAGTAGGTGGCCTCCGTCGACGGCGCCGACGCAGTCCCGATCCCGTGGGCGCGGTTGCCGCGGTTATCGGCAGACGATGGTCCCCGTAGGCCGCCGGCTGTGGCAGACTGCGCCGCTAATCCGGCAAGAACCAGATCCATCATGTCCTTTACCGGTCCAGTCGAGTTCTATACCACCGAGGGATGCGGTCTCTGCGAGGAGGCCATGGAGATGCTGCATCCGATCGCGCAACGGCTCGCCATCGATATCCAGGTCCGTGAGATCCTCGACGATGACGACTGGGAGGCACGCTACGGTATCCGCATCCCGGTGTTGCGCCGTGGCGACACCGGCGCCGAGCTCGGCTGGCCGTTCGACGAGGCGGCGCTGTACCGGTTCCTCCTGTGAGCCCGCGCGGTGTGCTGCTCGCGCTGCTGTTCCTGGTGCTGGCGCCCGCGGCAGCGGCGGCCCCGTGGGTCCTCGTCGATACGGACCGTGACCTCGTGGAGGTGCGCGACGGCGGGCGTGTCGTCGATGTCTTCGAGGACATCTCCTGGGGCCGCGGCGGCGTCGCCGACCTCCACCTGAACGGTGACGACACCACGCCGACCGGGGATTACCGGGTCACGCGGATCGACCGTTCCAGCCGTTTCCACGTCTTCATCGGTCTTGATTATCCAACCCTGGAACACCTCTCGCGCGCCTATCAGCGCGGTGTGATTGATAATGCGCGCTACCGCGAGCTGCGCGAGATCGCCTACGATGGCCGTCCACTGCCCCAGGACACGGTGCTCGGCGGCTACATCGGGCTGCACGGTCTTGGCCGCGCCGACCCCGAGTGGCATGAGCGCTTCCACTGGACCGAAGGGTGCATTGCGCTTACCGACGCACAGATCGACCGCCTTCTGGGCTATATTCACGAAGGCAGCCGTGTCGTCATTCGCTGACGGTAGCGCCGACACGACTGCCGGCCGCGGACAGGCTTGCAACGGCCGCGGTGAACAGTGATGATTGGGCCACATAAACCGTCCGTCGGGCGGTTGAGCGACATTCGACCAAACCCTATGCACGACAAGGCAAGGAGTTGCTCCATGACTACCACGCTCAGCACTGCGCTCAAGATTTCCGCCGCTGCGGCCTCCATGGCCCTGCTCGTCGGCTGTGCCTCCCAGGCGCGTGAGGACATGAACGCGCGCATCGACGAGGCGATGATGACCGCCGAGGACGCCCAGTCCACCGCCAACGAGGCCCAGTCCACGGCCAACGCCGCCATGGCCGCCGCTGAGGATGCACAGGCGACCGCCGACGATGCCATGAGCGCAGCCCAGGCCGCGCAGTCGACGGCGGACCAGAACGCCCAGAAGATCGATCGCATGTTCAAGAAGGCGATGTACAAGTAAACACGCCTTCCCGGCCGATCCAGGACCCGCGCCCCTCTGGGCGCGGGTTTTTTCGTCCGGGCCGACGGTCTCGACGCACAGGAACGCCCCATGTCGCTGTTTCAACGCCTTCGCAACCGCTCCACCACGCGCCGCGGCGGTGGTACCGGATATCGCCGGGGGATCGGGCTGGTCGGCGCGCTGATCGTCGTCGCCATCCTGGCGGTGGCCGGCCTCGGCTGGTACTGGAGCCAGTCGCCGGCGGCCTTTGGCGTGGTCGCGGCCACGGCGCAGCGCATGCCCGAGGGGCGCGATCCCCAGTCGGTACCCGGCAGCGTTACCACCGCCA
>NZ_WNXE01000014.1:0-3024 GCF_010993615.1 Arhodomonas sp. KWT
ATGACCAGTCCGGACGGGCACATCCGTATCCCGATCAACGAGTCGTCGGACGACAGGAGCCAGATCGAGGAATTCCTCCGCGAGTACAACGGCGAGGGTATCCAGCACATCGCCCTCGGCACGGACGATATCTGTGCCACCGTGGACGCGCTGACGGGCAACGGCCTGGGGCTTATGAGCACGCCGGCGACCTATTACGAGAAGGTCGACGAGCGGGTGCCCGGCCACGGCCAGGATCTGGAGGCCCTGCGCGCGCGCAACATCCTCATCGACGGCGCGCCCACCGAGGGCCAGGGCCTGCTGCTGCAGATTTTCAGTGAGACCGTGATCGGGCCGATCTTCTTCGAGTTCATCCAGCGCAAGGGCAACGAGGGCTTCGGCGAGGGCAATTTCCAGGCCCTGTTCGAGTCCATCGAGGAGGACCAGATGCGCCGGGGCGTGCTCGACGGGGGGGATCAGCCTGACGGGAAGTAGGCGCCAAGGCGCCGGAAGGTCCGGCCGAGGTCCGCGCTCAACCCCAGGACCTGCCGGCCGTCCTCCTCGCTATGGCGGCGTACGTCGGCAGAGAAACGGACCAGCGGCTCCGTCTCTTCGGGGAGGGCGAGGCTGATGTGCAGGGTCCCGCCTTCGCAGACCGCCGCGGCGGGGGGCAGCGCCACCCGGCAACCCTGCTCGCTGACGTCGAGGATCAGCGCGTTGTGTTCCTCGCCGTCGCCCATGCGCACGCGTGCCGGGAGCTGGCAGTTGAGTCTCGGTTCCCGGCGCAGCGCGAATGACTCGGTCTCCTCCGGATAGGCGATGAAGACCATGGGCTCCGGTTCGCGCAGGAGCTGGCGCACGTAGCTCCTGAACCCGTAGGCCACACCTTCGTGGAAGAAGCGCACCACCAGCGGGTCGCCCGGGCTCAGGCGCAGGCGCTCCAGCCCGCCGCCACCGGCGTTGTCGTGCAGGGCGAGATACCGGTCGGCGCGTGCGCCGAGCAGTGTCGTGACGATACGGCTGGCATAGCCCGGCACCTGGAGCTGCATGTTAAGCCCACAGAAGAACAGCTCCCCGGTGTCCTGTGTCGCCTCCGCCATTGTCCCCTCCGTGTCGTCGTCCGCAGGGAGTCTACCCGCGCCGGCGGTTAGGGGCTAACGCCGGCGGCAACCCGCCGGGGCCGGTCGAGCGTGGTCACCGGCGAACGGGTTAGACTGGGCGTCCGGGCGGTAGGCGCCCGGGAAAACGCGTTGAATGGAGCCACCCCATGACCCGCACTGTCCGCACCCTGGCCCACTGGGGCGCCTATCAGCTCGATATCGACGGCGAGGCCGTCACCGCCGTCCACCCCTGGCCCGATGATCCGGACCCCTCGCCGGTGGGCGAGGTCCTGCGCGAGACCCGCGGCCCCGAGCGTGTCGAGCGGCCGATGATCCGCCGCGGCTGGCTCGACGGGGCGTCCACCGGCGAGCGCCCCCGGGGCGCGGACGAGTTCGTGCCGGTCTCCTGGGAGACGGCGCTGGAGCATGTCGCCGGCGCCCTGGCACGCACCCGGCGGGAGTACGGCAACGAGGCCATCTACGGTGGCTCCTACGGCTGGGCCAGCGCCGGGCGCTTCCACCATGCCCAGAGTCAGGTGCACCGTTTCCTCGCCGCCATCGGTGGTTACGTCCGCTCGGTCAACAGCTACTCCTTCGCCGCGGCGGAGGTGATCACGCCCTACGTGGTGGGTTACGACTTCAACACCTTCCGCGCGGCCTCCACCTCGCTGTCCGTGGTCGCGCGGGAGACGGAGCTGCTGGTGTGTTTCGGCGGCACGCCGTGGAAGAACGCCCAGATGCAGTCCGGCGGCATCGGCCGCCACGTGGTCGGCCCGGCGCTGGAGGCCGCCGCGGCGCGGGGCTGCCGCATGGTCAACCTCTCGCCGCTGCGCGACGACCTCGCCCTGGCAGGTGCGGTGTGGCAGCCGGTGCGCCCCAACACCGACCTCGCGGTGATGCTGGGTATCGCCCACACGCTGGTCGAGGAGGGCCTGCACGACCGGGACTTCCTCGCGCGCTACACCGAGGGCTTCGAGCCCTTCCGGCGCACGCTCATGGGCGAGGCGGACGCCCCGGCGCGGGACGCGGACTGGGCGGCCTCGGTAAGCGGCGTGCCCGCCGCGACCCTGCGGGAGCTGGCCCGGGAGATGGCCGGGTCGCGGACCATGATCAACCTGAGCTGGTCGCTGCAACGCGCGGATCACGGCGAGCAGGTCTACTGGATGGGTATGGTGCTCGCGGCCATGCTCGGGCAGATCGGACTGCCCGGGGGCGGCTTCGGCGCCGGCTACTCCGCCGCGGGGTCGGTGGGCAACGGCGCCCACCGCCGGAAGCTGACCCGGCTGCCGCCCCTGCCCAATCCGGTGGAGGCCTTCATCCCGGTGGCCCGCATCGCGGACATGCTCCTGCACCCCGGTGAGTCCTTCGACTACGACGGCGAGCGCCGCCGCTACCCGGAATGCCGGCTGGTGTACTGGGCGGGCGGCAACCCGTTCCACCACCACCAGGACCTCACCCGCCTGGTGCGGGCGTGGCAGCGCCCGGAGACGGTGATCGTCCATGAGCCGTTCTGGACCGCCACCGCCCGGCACGCGGACATCGTGCTGCCGGTGACAACGCCGCTGGAGCGCGAGGACATCGGCGGATCGTCGGCGGACGACACGCTCGTGGCCATGGACCAGGCGTTCCCGCCCTACGGCGAGGCCCGCGACGACTACGCGATCTTCGCCGACCTGGCGGAGCGCCTGGGCGAGGGCGAGCGCTTCACCGAGGGGCGAGACGTCACCGGCTGGCTGCGCCACATCCACGGGGGCCTGCGCGAACGCTACCCGGAGCTGCCGGACTACGACGCCTTCCGCCGGCGGGGCTATCACCGTTTCGGTGAGGGTGAGCCGCCGGTGGAGCGGGTGCAGCTCGCCGACTTCCGCGCGGACCCCGAGCGCTACGCCCTGCCGACCCCGAGCGGGCGCATCGAGATCCACTCCCGGCGTATCGAGGCGATGGC
>NZ_WNXE01000014.1:3121-4873 GCF_010993615.1 Arhodomonas sp. KWT
GCCGGTGCGGTGGCGAGGCCGGCGTTGCGCAGCCAGTGAAGGTGCACCGCCACGGTCTCCGCGGGCCGGCCAGGGAGGTCCGCGGCGGCGACCGGCCCGGTGGCCAGCCGCTGCACGATCTCGCGCAGCAGGGCGCCGTCGACCTGCATGATTGTGCTCCCGGATGGATGTCCGTCGCCGATGATACCCCGGTGGCGCACTGATGACAGGAGGTGACGGCCATGGATGAGCAGGCCCGGGGGCAGCGCCGCATGGGCCGGGGCATGATGATGGCGTTCTGGGTGCTCGTGCTGGGGCTCGGGACCTGGTGGTTCCAGGGCGTGCTCGAGGACCGGCGCAACCCGAACGCGGGCGTGGCGCAGACCGGCGGAGACGGGCGGGTGGTGCTGGAGCGCAACCGTTCCGGGCACTTCGTCGCCACCGGACGTATCAACGGTGAGCCGGTGACCTTCCTGCTCGATACCGGCGCCACCTACGTCACCGTCTCGCCCGGCACGGCTTCGCGTCTGGGCCTGCGGGAGGGACCGGCGGCGACCTTCAGCACGGCCAACGGCCGGGTACGTGGCCACCTCACACGGCTGGATACCGTCGCCCTCGGAGGGCTCGCGGCCCGGGATGTGCGCGGTGCCGTCAACCCGGGGCTGGGCGACGACACCGCGCTGCTCGGCATGAGCTATCTTGGCCGTTTCGACATCCAGCTCAGCGGCGAGCGCATGATCATCCGCGCGCCGCAGCAGCGGCGCTGAGCCCGCGGGCTCAGGCCGCGGCCTGCCGGGGCGGGGTGGCGTCGCAGCGCTTCAGGGTCACCCGTGCCGCATCGCTCCAGTGCACCAGCGCCAGGTGGCCGTCGGCGGCCTCGGTGAGCGCGGTGCAGCTTTCCACCCAGTCACCGCAGTTGGTGTAGAGCACCCCGTCGATGCGCTCGATCTCCGCGCGGTGGATGTGGCCGCAGACCACGCCGTCCACGCCCCGCCGCCGGGCCTCACGCGCCGCGGCGTGCTCGAATCGGGCGATGTAGTCCGTGGCGTTGGCGACCCGGTGCTTCACGGCGTGGGCCAGCGACCAGTACGGGAAGCCGAGCAGGCGGCGGGCCCGGTTCACCCAGCGGTTGAGCCAGAGCAGGGTGTCGTAGGCGTGATTGCCCAGGGCCGTGAGCAGCGGACCGCACTGCACGACGGTGTCGAACTCGTCGCCGTGGAAGACCAGCAGCCGGCGACCGTCCGCGGTCTCGTGGACGATCTCGCGGTGGACGCTGACGCAGCGGACCTCGCTGCCGGCGTAATCCCGCAGGGCCTCGTCGTGGTTGCCGGGCACGTAGATCACCCGCGTGCCGTTCTCCGCCTTGCGCAGGATCTCGTGGATCACCGCGGTGTGCGCGTCCGGCCAGTGCACGCGCCGGCGGCGGTGCATCTCCCAGAGGTCGACGATGTCGCCGACCAGGTAGAGGTTGTCGCTTTCCGTCTGGCGCAGGAAGGTCAGCAGGAACTCCGCCTGGGCGCCTCGGAAACCCAGGTGCACGTCCGAGATGAAGATGCTGCGGTAGCGCGTTGTCAGCGTGCGTGTCGCCTTCGCCATGATGCCCCCTCGGGCTTGCCGGGACGCGGCCCACGCTGGCACGGCGGGGTTTCACGGATGTGATGCCACGGCGCCGCTTTCGTGACACGGCGCCGTGGGTTGCGGGGCTCAGCGCAGCTGACTGCTGCGGACCCAGCCGCTGTCGCCGTTACGGGTGCGTACGTGCACGTAGCGGCC
>NZ_WNXE01000014.1:4971-7150 GCF_010993615.1 Arhodomonas sp. KWT
GATGGTTCACGGCGCCGCCGCAGGCGGTGGCGTACTTCTGGGCGCGGCGCAGTCCCGGCAGGGTCTTGCGCGTGTCGAGCACGCGGCAGCCGGTGCCGGCCAGGGCGTCGGCGTAGCGGCGCGCGGTGGTGGCCGTGCCGGAGAGCAGCTGCAGGAAGTTGAGCGCCGTGCGCTCGCCGGTGACCAGGCTGCGGGCCGGGCCGGTGAGGGTGCACAGCAGGGTATCGGCGTCGACGGCATCTCCGTCGTTCACGTGCCAGCGGATGTGTACCGCCGGGTCGAGGGCCTGGTAGACGGCGTCGAACCAGGGGCGGCCGCAGATCACGGCGGGCTCGCGCACGATCACCGTGGCCGTGTCGATCCGCCCGGCGGGCAGGAGCACGGCGGTGATGTCGCCGCTGCCGACGTCCTCGTCCAGGGCGCGGCGGGCATCGTCGGCGACGCGCTGGGGATCGATCACGCCGGGTCGTCCTCCGTCTCGTCGTCGTCGATGGCCGCGGGCCGTGGGGCGACGGAGTCGACGCGACGGCGCAGCGCCGAGCGCCCGAGCATGAAGGCGCTCACCGGTGCGGTGATGAACAGGAAGAAGGTGATCAGGAACTCGCGCACGCTCACCCCGCTCTCCGTGCCCGCGGCGTAGGCCACGAACGCGGCGAGCAGGCTGGCCAGCCCCAGCGTCGTCGCCTTGGTCGGGCCGTGCAGCCGGGTGAAGAAGTCCGGGAAGCGCAGCATGCCCAGTGAGCCCACGAGCACGAAGAAGGCCCCGATGAGGATGAACACGGCGGTGATGGCTTCCGACACGGTCGCCTCCGTTCAGTCCATGAGCGCGCCGCGGCCGAGGTACTTGGCCAGCGCAATGGTGCCGACGAAGCCCATCATGGCGATGAGCAGCGCCGCCTCGAAGTAGATGCGGTCGGCGAACTGGATCGAGACCAGCAGGATCAGCGCGATCGCGTTAATGTAGAGCGTGTCCAGGGCCAGCACTCGGTCCTCGGCGGTGGGGCCGGCGAGCAGGCGGTAAAGGTTCATGGCCATGGCCGCGATCACCGCGGCGAAGCCGATGTAGAGCGTCACCGTCAGCATTCCAGCAGCTCCTTGAGCGGGCGCTCGTAGCGTGTGCGGATGTCCTCCACGGCCTCCGTCTCGTCCGGGCAGTCGAGCATGTGCACGAACAGGGTGCCCCGGTCCGCGCTGAACTGGACCGACACCGTCCCGGGGGTGAGCGTGATGATGCTCGCCAGCGCCATCGCCCCGTGGGGTTCGCGGATCTCCAGCGGGATGATCAGGAATGCCGGGCGCAGGTCGCGGTTGCGCCGCGTGAGCACGATCCAGGCCACGGCGGCGTTGGCCGCGATGATGTCCCAGACCACCACCGGGATCAGCGTGAGCAGCACCTTCGGGCGGCGGAAGTGGATCCGGTCCGGCCAGAACCCCTGGGTAAGCTGCGGGATGACCAGGCCGAGGATCACCCCGACGAGGATCGCGCCGGCGCCGATGCTGTCGACGAGCAGCATCCAGATGACCAGCACGAACCCCGAGAGCACCGGATTGGGAAGCAGTCTCGCCAGCATGTCACGCCCCCTCGTCGTGGTGGCCGGGGCTGGTCTGTCGCCCGGCGTCCATGACGGCCTGGGTATAGGCCCCCGGGCCATCGAGGAGATCACCCGCCGTGGCCCGGGTGTAGCCGCTGATCGGCCCGGCGAAGACCGTCATCGCCACCACCAGAGCCACGCACAGCCCGGCGGGGACGTAGGCGGCCGCGTCCGGGGCGGCGACCGGCCCCGCCGGCGGCTCGTCCTTCCAGAACAGGGCGCTGCCCGCGCGGCTGAGCGCCACCACCGTGAACAGGCTGCCGGCGAGCACCACCGTCCATACCAGGGCGGTGGGCGAGACGCCGGCCACGGACTGGAGGATCAGGGTCTTGCCGAGGAAGCCGGAGAGTGGCGGGAGGCCGGCCACGGCCACCGCCAGGGCGGTGAAGAGCAGGCCGAGGGGGGCCCAGCCGCCGGGGCGGGGTGCCGGCTCGAAACGGTCCCCCGACTCCCCGCGGTGCTCACCGAGCACGCCGGCGAGCAGGAACATCCCCGCCGTGGCGATGGTGCTGTGGAGCAGGTAGTACAGCCCGCCGCCGATGGCCGCCGGGGTGAACACGGCGATGCCCACGACCATGGTGCCCACC
>NZ_WNXE01000014.1:7248-8996 GCF_010993615.1 Arhodomonas sp. KWT
TACCAGTCCGGCGGCGGTGGCGGTCACCGAGAGCACACGCTGGACGAACAGCGGCGCGCCGGCGATCAGCACCAGCACGAAGCCGGCGAACGCCGCGATGAGCACGGGCAGTATGGGCAGGTGTGTCATTCGCGTCCGTCCACGTGGTCGCTGCCGAGCTCGCGCCGGGCCTTGAGCGCGAGCACGAGTACGAAGGCGGTCATGGCGAAGCCGATGACGATGGCGGTGAGCACCAGCGCCTGGGGCAGCGGATCGGTGTAGGCCTTTGTGCCCTCATGGACGATCGGCGGCGCGTTGATCGCGAGCCGCCCGGTGCTGACCAGGAACAGGTTCACCGCGTAGGAGAGCAGCGTCAGCCCCAGAATGACCGGGAACGTGCGCGCCCGCAGCGTCAGGTAGATACCGGCGGCGGTGACCACGCCGATACCGCTGGCGATGAGGATCTCCATGAGCTAGCGCCCCTCCACCGGCGGCTGCTGTTTGCCGAACTGCGAGAGCATGAGCACCACCGAGCCGACCACGGTCAGGAACACGCCGAGGTCGAAGGCCACGGCGCTGGCGATCTCGAAGTCCCCGACCACTGGCCAGTTCACGTGGGAGAACGTGCTGGTGAGGAAGGGCACGTCGAACAGCCAGCTCGCCAGGCCGGTGAACCCGGCGGTGAGCAGGCCGGCGCCGATCATCGGGAAGTAGTTGCCGGTCAGGCGCTGCTCGGTCCAGTGCACGCCGCTCGCCATGTACTGGGTGACCATCGCCACGGCGGCGATCAGCCCGGCGATGAACCCCCCGCCGGGCTGGTTGTGGCCGCGCAGGAACACGTACACGGTGACCACGGCGAGCAGCGGCAGCATCACCCTGGAGCCGATCAGCAGCATCCTTGGGTGGCGGGCCTCGGTGTCCGCGCTCGCCATGGTGTGGGCCTCGTCACGGATCAGCGCGTAGACACACAGTGCGGCGATGCCGAGCACGGTGATCTCGCCGAAGGTATCGAAGCCGCGGAAGTCGACGAGGATGACGTTGACCACGTTGTGGCCGCCGCCGCCGGGCACGCTGGTCTCGAGGAAGTAGCGCGAGATCGAGTCCAGCGGCCGGGTCATCGCGGCATAGGCCAGCGCGGCGATGCCACCGCCGCCGGCGACCGCCAGGACACCGTCGCGCCAGCGCCGTCCCGGGCTGCTCTCGTGTGGGGTCTCCTTGGGCAGGACATTGAGCGCGAGCAGCAGCAGCACCGTGGAGACCACCTCCACCGAGAGCTGTGTGAGGGCGAGGTCCGGCGCGCTGATATAGATGAAGGTCAGCGCTGAGAGCAGGCCGACCACGCCGGTGGCCACCAGCGCCAGGAAGCGGTCGTGGTGGCGCAGTGCGATCACCACCGTGGCGATCACGCCCATGAGCCAGACCGCGACCGCCGGCAGCGGCGCCGGGGTGAGCGCCCGGCTGCCCGCGTCCAGCCCACCGGTGACGCCGCCCGCCGCTGCCATTACCACCGCGGCGCCGACCACCAGCACGACGTTGCGCTGTACGCTGCCGTCGTCGAGCCAGGCGGTGAGCCGCCGGCTCGCCGCGATGGCGCCGGCCAGCAGCGATTCGAAGCAGCCCTTGCCGGTGAACGCCGGGAAGGTCCGCTCGTGCCAGCGCTCCGCGGCGTCGCGGCGGTAGTACAGGGCCACGGCGCCGGCCAGCGCGATCACGCTCATTACCAGCGGGATGTTGAAGCCGTGCCACAGGGCCAGGCTGAACGGCTCCGG
>NZ_WNXE01000014.1:9095-14415 GCF_010993615.1 Arhodomonas sp. KWT
CGCCTGGAGCAGCACGCCGCCGGCGGCGGCGGTGAGCACCGTGCTGATCACCAGCGAGGGGACCACGCCGACGATCACGCAGATCAGGATGAGGATCTCCACGGGCACACGCATGTAGCGTGGCGGCTCGTGGGGGTGGCGGGGCAGGGCGCCGGTCTCGTCGCCGAAGAACACGTCGTGGACGAAGCGCAGCGAGTAGGCCGCGCTCAGCAGTCCGCCGATGGTGGCGAACACCGGCAGCAGCCAGCCGATGCCGCCGAGGCGCTCGCTCTCCACCACCACCTCGGTGAAGAACATCTCCTTGGACAGGAAGCCGTTGAACAGCGGCACGCCGGCCATGGAGGCCGCGGCGATGGCCGCGAGCCACATGGTCACCGGCATGTAGCGGCGCAGACCGCCGAGCTTGCGGATGTCGCGGGTGCCGGTCTCGTGATCGATGATGCCCGCGGACATGAACAGCGACGCCTTGAACGTCGCGTGGTTGATGATGTGGAACACCCCGGCGATCACGCCGGCCTGGGTATTGAGCCCGAACAGCAGGGTGATCAACCCCAGGTGGCTGATCGTGGAGTAGGCGAGCAGCCCCTTGAGGTCGTCCTTGAACAGTGCGCCGTAGGCGCCGAAGACCATGGTCGCCAGCCCGATCACTGTAACCAGCACGAACCATTCCTCGGTGCCCGAGAGCGCGGGATAGAGCCGGGCGATGAGGAATACACCGGCCTTCACCATGGTGGCGGAGTGGAGGTACGCGCTGACCGGCGTCGGCGCGGCCATGGCGTGGGGCAGCCAGAAATGGAACGGCACCTGCGCCGATTTGGTGAACGCGCCGAGCAGCACCAGCCCCAGGATCGGCAGGTACAGCGGGCTCGCGGTGATGGTGTCGCCGGCGGCGAGGATGGTCTGAAGCTGGTAGCTGCCGACCACGTGTCCGAGCAGGATCGCCGCGGCGAGCAGGCACAGTCCGCCGGCGCCGGTCACCGTCAGCGCCATGCGCGCGCCCTGGCGCGCGTCGGCGCGGTGGCGCCAGTACCCGATGAGCAGGAACGAGCTGATGCTGGTGAGCTCCCAGAACACCACCAGCAGCAGGATGTTGTCGGAGAGCACGATGCCGAGCATCGCCCCCATGAACGCCAGCAGCATCGCGTAGAAACGACCCATGGGGTCGTCCTCGCTGAGGTAGTAGCGCGCGTAGAGTATGATCAGGAGCCCGATGCCGAGGATCAGGCCGGCGAACAGCAACCCGAAGCCGTCGAGGAAGAAGGCGAGGTTCAGGCCCAGTGCGGGCATCCACGGCCAGCTCGCCTCGACCACGCCGCCTTCGAAGACCGTCGGCGCGAGCCCCGCCAGCAGCACCAGTGCCAGCGCGGTGGGGGTGGCGGCGGCCCATGCGCTGGCGGTGCGCCCGGCGCGTACCAGCACGGGAGGCAGTACAATGCCCGCCAGCGGTAGCAACACGATCAACAGGAGCTTCATGTCGTCTCTCTATGCCAACGGTCCCGGTGCCTGGCCCGGCGTGTACCGCAACACCCCGCTGGCGCCGGCGATGCCGCCGGCGTGTATGCGGCGCGGGGCGTTCGGGATCGGCGGCAGTCTAGCAGAACTCATCCCATGCGGCACGAGGGCCCGGAGATGTCGACGTGTGCGCCCCTTCTCGGTCAAAGTGATGTATAAACGGTGGAATGGGCGCGGTATTCCGTCCAAGGGGGTGTTTAGCGTGACGGGAGGGTTATGAACGCCGATGACAAGGTCGTGTACCTGAGGGACGGGCATCGCCAGCGCGTCTCCGAGGTCGTGCAGGACCTGCGCCATCTTGCCACCGAACGTCTGGTGCGCACCGCGACCCGGACCCTGGACCGCAGTGACGACGTCCTCTTCGAGCGCGCCGAGCGTGCCGCGGAGGCGGATACCCAGGAGGCCTATTTCCAGGCCATGCGCGAGCTGCGCCTGCAGCGCCGGCGGGTGGTCGCGCAATTCCGCGAGACGCTGGAGGGACTGTTCAGCGGCCTTGCCCGCCACCGGCCTGCCCCCCTGCGTTCGCGCGAGACCGCCGGTGACGCCGACAGCGAGGACCTCACCCTCATGGACGACCGCCGTCTCGAGGAGGCGGTTGCCATCGAGTCGGCGACCACGCGCCTGCGCGGCCGTCACGGTGTGCTCGTCGGCAGCGTCAACGCGCGCCTGCGTCATCTGCTCAAACTCGACGAGCTCACCTCGGATGCGAGTCCGTTCCATCCCCACACCGTCGTGCTGGCCTTCTCCCTGGCCATGCAGGACGTGGACATCGCGCTCAATCCCCGGCTGATCCTCTACAAGCTCTTCGAGCGCACCCTCGACCTGGAGCTGCCCCGCGTGCTCAAGGCCGTGGACGCCAAGCTCGAGGCGGCGGGCGCGCGTGCGGACACGGAGGATGAGCGCGCCGAGCGGCCCGAGGGCGAGACACCGGAGGAGACCCGCGACGCCGCGGAGCCGGCGGCACCCGCGCCGCCGGAGGACCCCGACGGGAAAGACGATGACGGCGCCGACGATGAGCGGGGTGTCGCCGAGCTGCTCTACCGGCTGATGCGCCGCATGAAGCATCAGGCGCGCCCCGCCGTCTCGCCGGGCAATGGCGGTGGCGGATGGGGCGGTGCCGGAGCCGAGGCCGCCCCGGGAAGCGGCGCCACCGCCGGCACTGGAACCGGCACCGGGGGCCCCGGTGGCGGAGACGGTGCCGGTCCCGGAGGGGGCGGAGCGGCCGGCGCTGCCGGCGGCGTCGCGGATCGCCGGGTGGTCCTGCGCGCGCTGACGGCCCTGCAGCAGGAGGTGCTCGACAGCGAGGAGACCGACCCGGACCGGATCAAGGCCCAGGTCAATCACTGGCTGGGCGAGCACGGCCACGCCACTGCCCTTGAGGCGTCGGTGGACGATGTCATCGACCTCGTGAGCATGCTTTTCGACAATCTGCTCGCCGATCCCAGGCTGGCACCGTCGCTGCGGGTGGTGATCGCGCGGCTGCAGATACCCGTGCTGCGGGTGGCGCTGCGTGACCGCAAGCTCTTCAGCCAGCCCGAACACCCAGCCCGCCGCCTGATCAACGAGCTCGCCGGCGCGGCCACGGGCTGGACCGAGCCCCAGGACCTCGACACCGACCCCCTCTATTGCAAGGTGACGGAGGTGGTCGAGCGCGTGGTCACCCGCTACCAGGATGACGTCCGGGTCTTCGACGTCGCGCTGCGGGATATACGCTATTTCGTCGAGCGCGAGCAGGAGCGTGCCCGGGTCATCGAGCAGCGCACGCGCCAGACCGCCGAGGGCAACCTGCGTGTGGAGGTCGCCCGCGAGGCGGTCCAGTCGGAGGTGGAGGCGCGGCTCGCAGAGCAGCGGGTGCCGACGGTAGTGGTCCGGCTGCTCGAGGAGGCATGGTTCCGGGTCCTGTTCATCACCGCCGTGCGCGAGGGCCGTGAGAGCGAGACCTGGCGGCGTCAGCTCACGGTCATGGACGAGCTGCTCTGGAGCGTGCGGCCCAAACGCGATGCCGACGAACGCCAGCGCATGCTCCAGCTCATGCCGCGGCTGCTCCAGGACCTTCGCGAGGGCCTCAACGGCATCATGTACAACCCTCACGAAATGACCCAGCTGTTTCGTGACCTGGAGTCGGTTCACCTGCGCTGTCTCACGCCGGGGGAGGACCCGGCCGGCGAGGAGGAGGGCGCCGACGGGTCCGCGTCCTCGCGGACTGCGGAGACGTCGTCGTCCGCGGCGGGCTGGGGACAGCGGCCACCGGACGCCGAGGACATGGCACGGGTGGAGTCGCTCGGCGTGGGCAGCTGGTTCGAGCTGCGCGACCATGATCCGGTGGTCCGCGCCAAGCTCTCCGCGCGTCTCGACGAGGGACGGCGTTACGTGTTCGTGAACCGTGCCGGTTTCCGCGTCGCCGAGTACGCGGCGGCGGAGATGGCCCGGGCGGTGCGTGATGCCGACGTGGTGGAGCTCGAGGAGGTGGCGGCGTTCGACCAGGCGCTGGAGCGTGTCATCGCCTCGCTGAGGGAGATCTACGCGGAATGAGACGACTGCTGCGGGTCGTCCTCGCCGGAGTGTACACGCTGATCGGCGGGGTCTGGATCGTTTCCGCGGTGGCGCTGGAGCGCCGCGCCGGCGTGCCGCCCCACGGGCTCGGCCGCTGGGCGCAGCGCCAGTGGTGCCGGGGCCTTTGCCGGCTGCTGGGTGCGCGGCTGGTCGTGCGCGGCGACCGCCCGGTGCCTGGACCGGTGCTACTGGTCTCCAACCACGTCTCGTGGCTGGATATCGTGTGCCTCGCCGCGCTCTGGCCGGTGGCCTTTCTGAGCAAGTCGGAGGTACGCCGCTGGCCGGTGATCGGGCAGGCGGCGACGGCGCTGGGGACGGTCTATATCGAGCGCGGGCGTCAGGCGGCCGCGGCGCGTGCGGTGGCGGCCATGCGCGATCGCCTGCATGCCGGTGCCCGCGTGCTCTTCTTCCCGGAGGGGACCACCGGTGACGGGCTCGGGGTGCGCCCGTTTCGCGCCCGGCTCTACCAGGCGGCCATTGATGCCGGTGCGCCGGTGCAGGCGGTGGCACTGCGTTACCATACCGACGACGGTCACGCCGAGGCCGTGCCCTTTACCGACGATCAGAGCCTGGTCACCAACCTCTGGCAGGTGGCGGGCTATCCCCGGCTGACCGTGACGGTGACGGTCGGGCCGCCCCGGACCACCGAAGAGCTCGGCCGCAGCGAACTCGCCCGCGCCACCTGCGAGGATGTCCGGAGAGGGCTTCGGTCCGGTGCGGCGGAGGAGGAGGCGGCGGCCCCGGAGGGCATACTGGAGCGTTCCTGAGACGGCGGGCTCCTGTCATGGTGCTGTCACCTTTTACGTGGATAATGCCGCGCGATCTCAGAGGATGGATGAGTTATGGCTGCGAGCATTCTGATCGTCGAGGACGAGGCACCGATCCGCGAGATGATCGCCATGGGCCTGGGCCGTGCCGGCTTCGAGGTCCGTCACGCCGAATCGGCGGAGGATGCCGAGGCGGCGATGCGCCTGGCGCGCCCGGATCTGGTCCTGCTGGACTGGATGCTGCCGGGCCAGAGCGGGCTCGATTTTGCCCGCGGGCTCAAGCGCCGTCCCGACTTCCGCGACATCCCCATCATCATGCTTACGGCCCGCGGCGAGGAGGAGGACCGTGTGCGCGGCCTCGACACCGGCGCGGACGACTACATCAGCAAGCCCTTCTCCCCGCGGGAGGTGATCGCGCGGATCAAGGCGGTGCTGCGCCGTACCCAGCCCACTGCCGGCGAGTCGCCGGTGGAGGTGGAGGGGCTGAG
>NZ_WNXE01000014.1:14513-36167 GCF_010993615.1 Arhodomonas sp. KWT
GTCAGTCACCGGGTCAATGCGGGTGAGGACAGCGTGGAGCTGGGGCCCACCGAGTTCCGGCTGCTGCACTTCTTCATGACCCACCCGGAACGGGTGTTCACCCGCTCGCAGCTCCTCGACAACGTCTGGGGCACCAACGTCTACGTCGAGGAGCGCACCGTGGACGTCCACGTGCGTCGGCTGCGCAAGGGCCTGGAGCCCACCGGCCACGCCGGGTTGGTGCAGACGGTCCGGGGCACGGGCTACCGCTTCTCCGCCCAGGCGTGACCGTCCCGGCGCCGCCCCGATGATGCCGCGCAACCCCTGGCCGGAGGCCTGGCTGCAGGTGGCCCTGATGGTCGCGGGGGCGCTCGTCGTGGGTGCACTCGCCGGCCGTCCGTGGATGGTGCTGGCGCTGGTGCTGCTCGCCTGGATCGCGTGGCAGGGGCGTATGCTCATGCGCCTGGAGCGCTGGGTCCGCCAGGGCCGCCGGGTCCATCCGCCGCGGCTGGAGGGGGTCTGGGCGCATATCGCGGAGCTGCTGTTTCGCCGCCAGCGCGCCCAGGTCCGCCGTCGACGGCGTCTGGTCTCGCTGCTGCACCGCTTCAAGGCCTCCAGCGACGCCCTGCCGGACGCGGCCGTCGTTCTCCGTGCCGGTGGCGAGATGGAGTGGTGGAACCCGCAGGCGGCGCGCTACCTGGGGCTGCGCTGGCCGCTGGATCAGGGGCAGCGTGTCGCCAACCTCCTGCGTCATCCCGACTTCGCCGAATTCCTCGCCAATGGACAGACCCACGAGGCGGTGAAGATCCCCTCGCCGGTGGACGAGGAGCTCACCCTGGAGATCCGGATCGTGCCCTACGGCGAGGACCGGCGCCTGCTGCTGGCCCGCGACGTCACCCGCGTGCACCGCCTGGAGGTGATCCGGCGGGACTTCGTCGCCAACATCACCCACGAGCTGCGCACCCCGCTGACCGTGATCCAGGGCCTGTCCGAGACGCTGGCGGAGTTCGGCGGCGAGCCGGAGGAGATCAGCCGCTCGCTGGAGCTCATCGACCAGCAGACCCGGCGTATGGGACGGCTGATCGACGATCTGCTCCTGCTCTCCCGCCTGGAGACCGCTGACCGGCCCCGCGAGCCGCGGCAGGTGGACGTTGCTGCGATGCTCGAAGGCGTGGTGGAGGAGGCCCGGGCGCTCAGCGACGGGCGGCACGTCATCCACCTCACCGCGGATCCGGCCCTGGTGGTGGAGGGCGACGAGGGCGAGTTGCGCAGTGCGTTCAGCAATCTCGTGGTCAACGCGGTGAAGTACACCCCCGAGGGCGGGCACATCGACGTGCGCTGGCAGGAGGGCGCGGGCGGCGCCGGCCTGTGCGTCGCGGATACCGGGCCCGGCATCCCCGCCCACCACGTCCCGCGCCTCACCGAGCGCTTCTACCGCGTCGACGGTGGCCGCAGCCAGGCTTCCGGCGGCACCGGGCTGGGGCTCGCCATCGTCAAGCACGTGCTCTCGCGCCACGGTGCGCGGCTCGACATCCAGAGCCGGGTGGGCGAGGGCAGCACCTTCTGCTGCCTGTTTCCGGTCTACCGGCGGGTCCGTGCGGGGGCTGCCGAGCGCCGGCACTGACCGTTCACCGGTTCCGGCGCCGTGCATCCCTTGATGGCGCGGTTAACCCCGTGCCGTCCGGACGACCGGCCCCGCTGGCGTTCGCCGCCATGTCCCATCGGGCAGCGTCGTCACTGGCAGCCAGCGTGGCCCGGGTAATATATCTGTAATTGCGTATATACGAATATCCAAATATATTCCCGGGGTACAACCTCACGGACTGGCGTGCCGGATTGGCCGGTGGTGCTGTGCCGTGGGATATGGAGGTGAATGCATGGGGGAGCCGGCGACGGTAACCGGGGTCATGGACGGCGCCGCTTCGGCGTTTTTCCGGGCATTGGGTGACGAGACACGGTTACGGGCGGTCATGCTGCTGCATGCGGCCGGGGAGCTGTGCGTGTGCGAGCTGACCGCGGCGATCGGAGTCTCCCAGCCGAAGATGTCACGCCACCTGGCGTCGCTGCGTGAGGCCGGACTGGTACGCGATCGCCGCGAAGGGGCGTGGATCCATTACCGGATCGCCCCGTCCCTGCCCGCCTGGCAGCTGCGGGTGCTGGAGAGCACCGCTTGCGAGCTGGCGGCGCGGGCACCATTCACGGCCGACCGGGACCGCCTGGACGCCATGCCGGAGCGCCCGGGCGCGCGCTGTGGCTGAGCGGGGGGCCGTGGAATCGTGAAACGCCGCATTCTGTTCCTGTGCACCGGCAACGCCTGCCGCTCCCAGATGGCCGAGGGATGGGCCCGTCATCTCGGTGGTGAGCGTGTTGACGTGCGCTCCGCCGGCATCGAGGCCCACGGGCTGCACCCGCGGGCGGTGGAGGCGATGGCCGACGCCGGTGTGGATATCTCCGGGCAGGCCTCCCATCGGCTGACCGGCGAGGACCTGCAGTGGGCTGATCTTGTGGTCACCGTCTGCGGACACGCCGACGAGCATTGCCCGGTCCTGCCGCCGGGCACCCGACGGGTGCACTGGGCCGTGGACGACCCGGCCCGGGCCGATGGCGACGGGGACACGCTCCGGGCCATCTTTCACGCCTGCCGTGACGGAATCCGCGAGCGCGTGTCACGGCTTCTCAACGAGGGTGACGACGATGGCGCATGAAGACCTGCCCAATATCGACCCGGAGCTGTTCCGTGCGCCGGACCCCGCCGAGCTTGGCCTGAAGCCGGAGGTGACGCACCCGCCGCGTATCCTGCTGCTTTACGGCTCGCTGCGGGAACGCTCGTTCAGCCGGCTCGTGGTCGAGGAGGCGACGCGACTGCTCCGGGCCATGGGCGCGGAGCCGCGCATCTTCCACCCGAGCGGCCTGCCGCTGCCGGACGCCGGGGATGCGGCGCATCCGAAGGTCCAGGAGCTCCGCGACCTCGCCACCTGGGCGGAGGGCATGGTGTGGTGCTCGCCGGAGCGTCACGGGGCGATGACCGGCGTCATCAAGGCGCAGATCGACTGGATCCCGCTGTCGCTGGGCGCCGTGCGACCGACCCAGGGCAAGACCCTAGCGGTGATGGAGGTCAGCGGTGGCTCCCAGTCGTTCAACGCGGTCAACCAGCTCCGCGTGCTCGGGCGCTGGATGCGGATGCTCACCATCCCCAACCAGTCGTCGGTGCCGAAGGCCTTCATGGAGTTCGGGGACGACGATCGCATGAAACCGTCCCCGTACTACGACCGGATCGTCGACGTCATGGAAGAACTGGTGCGCTTCACCTGGCTGGTCCGGGACCGTGTCGGGGCACTCACCGACCGCTACTCCGAGCGTCGCGAGAGTGCTGACGCGCTCTCGGCGCGGGTCAATCAGCGCGCCCTGTGAGGCGCCGGGCAACAGGAGGGGCGCCTTGAACGCCGAGCAACAGACACAGACCGCCGCACCGGCCGTCAGCGAGGGGATGGGCGTATTCGAGCGTTTCCTCTCCGTGTGGGTGGCGCTGGCCATCGCGGCGGGGGTCGCCCTGGGCCAGTTTGCACCGGCGGTGCCCGAGGCCCTGGCGCGCTGGGAATATGCCCACGTGTCGATCCCCGTGGCGGTGCTGATCTGGGCGATGATCTTCCCGATGATGGCGCAGATCGATTTCACCGCGGTCATCGGCGTGCGCCACCAGCCCCGCGGGCTGATCATCACCACCACCGTGAACTGGCTGATCAAGCCGTTCACCATGTTCGCCATAGCGTGGTTATTCCTGAAGGTGGTCTTCGCGCCGCTCATCCCGGTGCCGCTGGCGAACGAATACCTCGCGGGCGCGATCCTGCTGGGGGCGGCGCCCTGCACGGCGATGGTGTTCGTCTGGAGCACGCTCACCCGCGGGGACGCCGCTTACACGCTGGTGCAGGTCGCGCTCAACGACCTCATCATGCTGTTCGCCTTTGCGCCCATCGTGGTGTTCCTGCTCGGGGTCTCCAGCATCCAGGTGCCCTGGGACACGGTGGCGCTGTCGGTGGTGCTGTACATCGTCATCCCGTTGTCCGCCGGCTATCTCACACGGCGGGCGCTTACCGCGCGGCGCGGCGGTGACTGGTACGAGCAGGTCTTCCTCGCCCGGATCGCCCCGGTGACCCCGGCGGGGCTGATCATTACCCTGGTGCTGCTGTTCGCCTTTCAGGGCGAGGTGATCCTGCGGGCGCCGCTGCACATCGCGCTTATCGCGGTGCCGCTGGTCGTGCAGACCTTCCTGATCTTCTTCCTTGCCTACGGCTGGGCGCGGGCCTGGCGGGTGCCGCACTGCGTGGCGGCGCCCGGTGCGATGATCGGGGCGAGCAATTTCTTCGAGCTCGCGGTGGCGGTGGCCATCGCGCTGTTCGGGCTGCAGTCGGGGGCGGCGCTGGCGACGGTGGTGGGCGTGCTCGTGGAGGTACCGCTGATGCTCGCACTGGTGCGCATCGCCAACGCCACCCGCGGGCACTTTCCTGCCCCCGTGGCGGCCGCCGGTCGGCGGGCGTGATCTGACGCATGGACCCGTCCGGGGCGCGCTGCTAGAGGGTACGGTGCGGAGTCCGGGTGCGGGCTGCCATCGAACTTCAGCCTTGCGTTCACATGTTTGTCATTTTCCATGCCTAGACTTTGCGCCCAGTTGCCCGGCGGGAAAAACAGGCCGGGCCACGTTGCCAGGCCCCCGAACGGGGGAATATCTGCCCGACGTCAACGAGGAGTTACCTGATGCAGACCTGGAAGAAGTCCGCCATCGCGGCTGCCGCCGTGATCACTCTGGGCGCCGCCACCGGTGCGCAGGCGCGTGATCAGATCCGCATCGTCGGCTCGAGCACGGTCTATCCCTTCGCGAGCTATGTGGTCGAGGAGTTCGGTGCCACTACCGATTTCCCCACGCCGGTCATCGAGTCCACGGGCTCCGGCGGCGGCCTGAAGCTCTTCTGCGAGGGCGCCGGTGAGGACACCCCGGACATCACCAACGCCTCGCGCCGCATCAAGGTCAGCGAGTTCCAGCGTTGCCAGGACAACGGCGTGACCGAAATCACCGAGACGGTCGTCGGCTACGACGGCATCGTCTTCGCCCAGTCCGCGGGTGATGAGCCGATCAACCTGACCCGCGAGCAGCTGCTGCTGGCGACGGCCGCCAAGGTGCCGCAGGACGGCAAGCTCGTGGACAACCCTTACAACAACTGGAACCAGATCGACTCCAGCCTGCCGGATCGCGAGATCGTGATCTACGGCCCGCCGACCTCCTCCGGCACCCGTGACGCCTTCGAGGAGCTGGTCATGGAGGCCGCTTCCGAGGACATCGACGCCTACGGCGGCGGCTACACCGATATCCGCCAGGACGGCGTCTACGTCCCCTCTGGCGAGAACGACAACCTGATCGTCCAGAAGCTGGCCCAGAACACCGACGCGTTCGGCATCTTCGGCTACAGCTACCTCGAGGAGAACACCGACAAGATCATGGGTGCCTCCATCGACGGTGTCGAGCCGAAGCCGGAGAAGATCTCCTCGGGTGACTATCCGGTCTCGCGCAGCCTGTACTTCTACATCAAGAACGCCCACGTCGGTCAGGTCCCGGGCATCCAGGAATACGCCAACCTGTTCATGAGCAAGAAGATGATCAGCCGGGTCGGCTACCTCAAGGATCTTGGCCTGATCCCGCTGCCACAGGACGTGCAGGACAAGTACCGTGAGGTGGTCAAGAACCTCGAGCCGCTGAAGCTCTCCGAGCTCAAGTAACACGCGGTGAGGTGGAGCGGAGCGCCATCACCCCACGTGGCGGCGCCCCGCGACTGGAACCGGCCATCCGGAGGGTGGCCGGTTCCTTTGGTAGGGGTTGCGCTTGCGCGCGTTTGCCTTAGGCTTGCGCCCAGTCTCGACCCGCGGTGCAGACGCTGAACGGAGGGCCCGGTGGATACGGGTAATGCAATCCTGGTGTTCTTCGGGGGACTGATCCCCCTGAGCTATGCTGCCTTCGTCATGGGGCGGCGGCGCGCGGTCTCGCTGGCCCGCGGCGGCGGTGAACGCATGCATTCGCGGCCCCAGCAGTATGGCTGGTACGCCGTGGTCTGGATGGCCATGCCGGCCATCGCGGTGGCCCTGGTGGCGAGCTTCGCCGGCCTGCTGGGCATTGCCCATCCGCCGGTGACGATGACCTTTACCGCCGCACTGGTGCTGGCCGCCGGCGGTCTGGCCGCCGGGCTGCACCGGATCCGCCCGGAGCTGCGTGCACGCAATCACCTGGACCGGCTGGTGCGCTGGCTGCTGCTCGCGGCGGCGCTGGTATCTATCGCCACGACGATCGCCATCGTGCTGTCCATCGTTTTCGAGGCGATCCGCTTCTTCAAGGTGGTCAGCATCTGGAACTTCGTGACCGGCACGGAGTGGGCGCCGGACAAGGCCTTCCTGGTCGGTGCCGGCCGGGCCGGCGAGGCGGGCGCCTCGGGGTATACCTTCGGTTCGGTGCCGCTGTTCGCGGGCACGTTCATGGTCACGCTCATTGCGATGGCGGTGGCGCTTCCGGTGGGACTGTTTTCCGCGATCTTCATGTCCGAGTACGCGAGCCGCCGGGTCCGTGGTATGGCCAAGCCGGTTCTGGAGGTGCTCGCGGGTATCCCCACGGTGGTCTACGGCTTCTTCGCCGCGATCACGGTTAGCCCGCTGATCGTGGATATCGCCGCGTTTTTCGGGCTGGACGCGTCCTACAACAACATCCTCTCGCCGGGTCTGGTGATGGGGATCATGATCATCCCCTTCATCTCCTCGCTGTCCGACGATGTCATCAACGCCATTCCCCAGAGCCTGCGGGAGGGGGCGTATGCGCTCGGTACGACGAAGAGCGAGACCATCAAGCAGATCCTGCTGCCGGCGGCCACGCCGGGCATCGTCTCGGCGACGCTGCTGGGCGTCTCCCGGGCGCTGGGCGAGACGATGATCGTGGTCATGGCCGCGGGCCTGCGTCCGAACCTGACCGCGAACCCGCTGGAGGCGATGACCACCGTTACCGTGCGTATCGTCGACGCACTCACGGGCGATCAGGAATTCAACAGCCCGGCGACGCTCTCGGCGTTCGGCCTGGGCCTGGTGCTGTTCATCATCACCCTCTCGCTCAACGTGATCAGCGCCGTGATGGTCCGGCGCTTCAAGCAGCAGTACGACTGAACGGGGCCAGCGCATGAAACTCAAGGGTTCCAGGGACAATCCGCGTCTGCGCCGGCGCTATCGCGCGGAGCGGCGCTTCCACACCATCTGCGGGGGCGCGATCCTGCTCGCCGTGGCGTTCCTGGTGGCGTTCTTCGCAGACATCCTCAGCCAGGGGCTGCCGGCGTTCTACTACACCGAGGTCAAGGCGCAGATCACCTATAACCAGGATACGGTGGAGCTGCCGCCGCTGGCGGTCTCTGACAAGCTGCGGCCCATCGTCTCCCGTGGCGTGCTCCGGGTGATCCCGCAGGAGGTGGAGAAGAACCCGGACCTGCTGGGGACCACCGTGGAGCGCTGGGTGCCGGCGAAGTCCGACATCGACCAGTTCCGCAAGGGGCATACCAAAAAGCTCGATGATGACGTCGTGCAGACCGTCCACGAGCTGGAGCAAAGCGGGCGGCTGCGCACCGCGTTCAATACGCCGTTCTTCACCAACGGCGACTCCAAGCTGCCGGAGATGGCGGGCATCTGGTCTGCGGCGGTGGGCTCGATCTATCTGCTGGTGCTGACATTCCTGTTCGCCTTTCCGATCGGCGTGATGACCGCCGTCTACCTAGAGGAGTTCGCGCCGGACAACCGCCTCACCCAGACCATCGAGGTGAACATCAACAACCTTGCCGCGGTGCCGTCGATCCTCTTCGGCCTGCTGGGGCTGGCGGTGTTCATCAACTTCTTCGGTGTGCCGCGTTCCTCCGCCCTGGTGGGCGGGCTGACCATCGGGCTGATGACGCTGCCGATCATCATCATCTCCTCGCGGGCGGCGCTGCGCGCGGTGCCCGACCCGATCCGGCTGGGTGCCCTGGCCATGGGGGCGACGCGCTGGCAGGTGGTGCGCGATCACGTCCTGCCGCTGTCGCTGCCGGGGATCCTCACCGGCACGATCATCGGCCTGGCCCAGGCCATCGGCGAGACGGCACCGCTGATCATCGTCGGCCTGATCGCCTACATCCCGGATGCGCCGACCTCCATCACCCAGGCGGCGACGGTGCTGCCCGCCCAGGTCTTCACCTGGGCGAGCATGCCGGAGCGGGCCTACGTCGAGAAGACGGCGGCGGGCATCGTGGTGCTCCTCGTCGTGCTGCTGTCCATGAACGCGGCCGCCGTGCTGTTGCGCCGCCGTTTCGAACGCCGCTGGTAGCCAGGGGACCGTAACGCTATGTATTCTGCCGAAACGCTTGAAAGCCGGTCCGAGATGACGAACACCGACACCGAAGACACTACCGCCACCCCACGGGACCGTCACTCGGAGACGCCGCCGACCAAGGTGGAGGTCCGGGACCTGCGCCTGTGGTATGGCGACACCCAGGCCCTGTTCGACGTGAACATGGACATCCAGGAGCGTCAGGTCACCGCGCTGATCGGGCCCTCCGGCTGCGGCAAGTCCTCGTTCCTGCGCTGCCTCAACCGTATGAACGACCTGGTCCCGGGGGTGCACATCGAGGGGCGCGTGGAGCTCGACGGCGAGGACATCTACGACCCGAGCGTGGATGTCGTGCAGCTGCGCTCCCACGTCGGCATGGTCTTCCAGAAGCCCAATCCGTTTCCCAAGAGTATCTACGAGAACATCGCCTACGCGCCGCGGTTGCACGGGCTCGTGAACGGCCGCTCGGAGATGGACGACCTCGTGGAGATGAGTATCCGTCGCGCGGGGCTGTGGAACGAGGTGGCGGACCGGCTGCACACGCCCGGTACGGCGCTGTCCGGCGGCCAGCAGCAGCGCCTGTGCATCGCCCGGGCGATCGCGGTGAATCCGGAGGTGATCCTCATGGACGAGCCCGCCTCAGCGCTGGATCCGCTGGCCACGGCCACCATCGAGGAGCTCATCGACGAGCTCAAAGACAACTACACCATCGTGATCGTGACCCATAATCTCCAGCAGGCCGCCCGTGTCGCCGGCTACACGGCGTTCTTCCACCTGGGGCGGGTCGTGGAGTTCAACGATACCGACACGCTGTTCACCAACCCGCGTGAGCAGAAGACCGAGGACTACATCACCGGGCGTTACGGCTGAGCACCGGTCCAGCGGGGTAGGAAAGGATGGTGGACAAGAAATCGATTTCCCAGCACATCTCCCAGCAGTTCAACGAGGAGCTCGAGGCGATCCTCAACCGCGTCATGGCCATGGGCGGGATGGTCGAGCAGCAGCTCGCCGACGCCTTGGTGGCGATGGTGGAGGGCGACACGGATCGCGGCGAGAAGGTCGTCACCAGTGACTACAAGGTCAACGCCATCGAGGTGGAGCTGGACGAGGAGTGCACCCAGGTGCTCGCCCGCCGCCAGCCCACGGCGAGCGACCTGCGCCTGGTGCTCGCGGTGATCAAGACCATCACGGACCTGGAGCGTATCGGCGACGAGGCCGAGCGTATCGGCCGCATGGCGCTGCATCTGCTGGAGGCGGACCGCCAGAGCGGGCCCATGGGTGAGATCGAGGCCCTGGGCGAGCACGTCAAGGGCATGCTTCGCGGTGCCCTGGATGCGTTCGCGCGCATGGACGCCGAGCAGGCGGTGCGGGTGGCCCAGGAGGACATCACGGCTGACGCGCAGTACGACAGCATCATGCGCCACCTGATGAAGTACATGGAGGATCACCCCAAGGCGATCTCGCCGGTGATGGATATCATGTGGTCGGCGCGTTCGCTGGAGCGTATCGGTGACCGTGCCCGCAACATCTGCGAGTACGTGGTCTACTTCGTCCGCGGCAAGGATGTACGCCATACCAGCTTCGAGCAGATGGCCGCCGAGGCCACCGGCGACCGGCGCTAGCCCGGTCCCGGTAGGCGCCGGTTGCGGACCGCCGATTGTCGATCGCTTCCGAGCGATAGGTTCGCGGCCGATCTGGCGGGATGTCGGCTGCCGGGAGCAGCCGACCTACGGTAGGGGCGGGTTACCGGGTTTGCTGGCGGGAATCCTTTGCGGAACGCCCGTGGAGTAGACCGGCGTTGTAGGTTGGCTGCTCCCGGCAGCCAACATCCCGTCCTGCGGTGCCGGCGACGTCGACCGCCTTGAGCGGCCGACCATACGCCCCCGGCGTGCGCGCGCTTCGCCGGCGGGGCAACGCCAGGATGGCCGCCTCGGGGGCGGTCATGCGCAGGCTCGTCCACATCCGCTTCGGCGTCATCAAAAAACAGACACCGGATACCCCGCAAATCGCTTGATACGCGAGACGGTATCTACGGCAGAGGCCGATCCGCCGCGATCCCGGGCAGGCAGGTCGCTCCTGCCAGCCTACGGCGATCATGGATCGTCCCGGTGCGTCGGGGCGCATGGCCGGTCACCGCGCCGGGGACGATCATTCCCTCAGCCGCCGTAGGTCGTGCGCCGAAGGCGTGCGACATCCCGGATCAAGGCCAGCGGACGTCGTCGGGCACGGGCCGTTGCCGTCGTCCACCGGCCCACGATCATTCCTTCAGCAGCAGCAACTCAAGCAGTGCCTTCTGGGCGTGCAGGCGGTTCTCCGCCTCGTCCCACACCACGCTCTGCGCTCCCTCCAGGACCTCGGCGGTGACTTCCTCGCCGCGGTGTGCGGGCAGGCAGTGCATGAACAGCGCGTCCTCCGCGGCCTGCGCCATCAGTCCGGCGTCCACCTGGTAGGGGCGGAACGCGGCGATGCGCTCCTGCTGCTCGGCTTCGAAGCCCATGCTTGCCCACACGTCGGTGACCACGAGGTCCGCGCCGGTCACCGCCGCCGCCGGGTCGGTGGTCAGGCTGATGCGGTCGCCGTCCACCAGGGACGGATCCGGGGCATAGCCCTCGGGGGCGGCAATGCGTAGGCGGAAGTCGAACAGCCGGGCGGCCCGCATGTAGGACAGGCACATGTTGTTGCCGTCGCCGAGCCAGGCCACCGTGCGGCCGCGGATGTCGCCGCGGTGCTCGAAGTAGGTCTGCAGGTCGGCGAGCAGTTGGCAGGGGTGGGCGTCGTCGGTGAGGCCGTTGATTACCGGCACGCGGGAGTGGTCCGAGAAGCGGGTCACCGTGTCATGGGCGCTGGTGCGGATCATCACCGCATCGACCATGCGCGAGATCACCCGGGCGGTGTCCTCGATGGGCTCGCCGCGGCCGAGCTGGGTGTCCCGCGGCGAGAGGAACAGCGCCGAGCCCCCGAGCTGGGCCATGCCCGCCTCGAAGGACACGCGGGTGCGTGTCGACGATTTCTCGAAGATCATGCCGAGCACGCGGCCGGTCAGCGGTGTGTGCACCGCGCCGTCCGCGTGCAGCCGGCGCAGCTCGGAGGCGCGCCGGAGGATGCCGAGGAGCTCTTCCGGGGTGCAGTCGTCCAGGGTCAGGAAGTGTCGCGGCTGCATGCTCGTCCTGCCTCGCTGTCTGTCCCGCCAGGGGATCGGCCCGGGGCGTCCCTTCGCCTGCACAGGGCCCGGGTGACGAAAATAAAAAAGGCAGCCACGGCGCGGCTGCCTTGCAGGCGATTATAGGGAGACGCCGGCGGGGCGGCAAGCCGCCCCGCCGCGGTCTGTCAGCCGCTGAAGTTGCGGTTGACGAACTCCCAGTTGATGAGGTTCCAGAACGCCTCGAGGTACTTCGGCCGCGCATTGCGGTAGTCGATGTAGTAGGCGTGCTCCCAGATATCGCAGGTCAGCAGCGGGGTCACGCTGGTGTCGGTGACCGGGGTATCCGCGTCGTCGGTCTCGCGGATCTCGACGCGGCCGTCGGCGGTCTTGACCAGCCAGCCCCAGCCGGAGCCGAAGTTGCCGGCGGTCTTCTCGTTGAACTCCTTCTTGAAGTCCTCGAAGGAGCCGAACGCCTGGTTGATCGCCTCGGCGACCGGGCCCGTGGGTTCGCCACCGCCGTTGGGGCTCATGGAATTCCAGTAGAAGGTGTGGTTCCAGACCTGGGCGGCCTGGTTGAACAGCCCGCCGCTGGCCTTGCGGATGATGTCCTCGAGGGGCATCTGCTCGAATTCCGTGCCCTCGATGAGCGCGTTGGTCTTGTCCACGTAGGCCTTGTGGTGCTTGCCGTAGTGGTACTCCAGGGTCTCCTGGGAGATGTGGGGCTCGAGCGCGTTCATCGCGTAGGGGAGTTCGGGCAGTTCGATCTTCATCTTGCAGCTCCTGTGCTTGGATTGCTTGTAGCGCCCCGCGCAAGCCGGGACGGATGGATCGCTCTTTATGGTGCCGGTCTGCCGCGCGCGGCGGCGATGACGGTGTGTCGTCGCAGTCTAGTCAGCCGGGCTGACGCGAGGCAACACGCGTCCGGGAAGGTGGGGGCGGGGAAGGTCGAGTTCAAGCCCGCCCGGAGGCGGGCTTGATTCGCAGGTCAGTGGCGGGTGAGCTGGTCCCGCAGGTTGGCAAAGGGCGTATGGGTGGCGTGCCAGTCGGAGCCGTTCTCGCTGGCGGAGGCGGTTTCGGTGTAAGAAGCCTCCGCGGACTGGCCGGGCAGACCGTCGTCCTCATGGACCTCGGCCCAGGCGTCGGCGACCAGATGCTCGAAGCGACTGCCCTGGATGTCGTGGTCCTGGAGCTTGCGGGGATCCCAACTCTTGATGGCCATATTTGCTGTCCTCCACTGGGGTGTTCCCACTGACAACGGTAGCCAACGCCGCCGGGGCCGTCATCCCGGTCCCGATGAGCGTGAACGGGGTTCATCGGGACGCCGTGTTGCGTGAAACCGGGGTGTGGCAGACTGGTTGGTCCGCCGTCCGGCGGCAGTAACCGGGAAAGGCGCAAAATGGGCGTATTGTCCGCCATCGATCTGCACTGCCACAGTCTGGCCTCCGACGGTGCCCTGGCACCGGCGGAGGTGGTCGCGCGAGCCGCGGCAAACGGCGTACGGGTACTGGCACTGACCGATCACGACACGGTGGCCGGTCTCGATGAGGCGGGCGCCGCCGCGCAGCGGCATGGCGTCGAGCTCGTGCCCGGGCTGGAGCTGTCGGTGACCTGGGCCGGCGGCGACCTGCACGTCGTGGCCCTGGGGGTGGACCCGACGCACCCGGCGCTGACCCGGCTCCTCGACGGCCAGGTCGCCGCCCGCGACGACCGGGCGGCCCGGATCGCGCACAAGCTCGAGCGCGCGGGGGTGGACGGTGCCCTGAACGCGGCCCGGGCGGAGGCCGGCGAGGGTGCCATCGGGCGCGCGCATTTTGCCCGGGCGCTGGTGGCCCGGGGCGTGGTGGACTCCCACCAGGCCGCCTTCCGGCGCTATCTTGCCCGGGGCCGGCGGGCGTATGTGGGCTCGGGCTGGGTCGCCATGACCGAGGGTATCGAGGCCATTCACGCCGCCGGAGGACGCGCGGTGCTCGCCCACCCGACGCGCTACGGTCTCACCGCCACCAAGCTCAGCCGGGCGTGCACCGCCTTCGCCGAGGCCGGGGGCGACGGGATCGAGGTGGTGGTGGGCGGGGGCGGGCCCGGCGACCTGGACGCCGCGCGCTCACGGGCGTTGCGCCTGGGGTTGACGGCGTCGCTGGGCTCCGATTTCCACGAGCCCGCTCAGCGCTGGCGCGAGCTTGGCCACCTGCGCCCGCTGCCCGGCGAGCTCGTCCCGGTCTGGCAGGGCTGGGACCGGGTCGAGGTGCTGACCGACGCCCGCGGTCTGGCGCGCCAAGCCATTTGAGGCGGCAGCCGCGTCAGGCCTCGCCGCCGGCCTCCAGCGTCTCCCAGCGTCCGTAGGCCTCGCCGAGCTCGTCCTCGAGCCGGGCGAGCGTCTCCTTCAGTTCGGCGATGCGCTCGCCGTGATCGCCCTGGTAGAGCGCGGGGTCCGCGAGGGCCTGCTGGGTCTCCTCGATCTCCCCCTCCAGCGTCTCGATGCGCGCGGGCAGGGCGTCGAGCTCGCGCTGGTCCTTGTAGCTGAGCTTGTTGCGGTTGCGGCGTCCGCCGCGCTGCTCCGATGACGCCGCCGGGCGGGCGCTTCGGCCACCGGCGGGGGCCTGCTCCGCGGTACGGCGGCGTTCGTGCTCGGCCCAGTCGCTGTAGCCGCCGACGAACTCGGTGATCCGCCCGCCGCCCTGGAATACCAGCAGGCTGGTGACCGTGTCGTCCAGGAACCGGCGGTCGTGGCTGACCAGCAGCACGGTGCCCTGGAAGGCGGCGATGCGCTCTTCCAATAGCTCGAGGGTCTCGATGTCGAGGTCGTTGGTGGGCTCGTCCATGACCAGCACGTTCGCCGGCTCGGCGAACAGCCGCGCGAGCATCACCCGGCTACGCTCGCCGCCGGAGAGCGAGGCCACCGGGGTGCGCGCCCGTTCCGGGGCGAAGAGGAAGTCCCCCAGGTAGCTGATCACGTGGCGGCGCCGGCCGTTGACGGTGATCTGCTCGCTGCCGCCGGCGACGTTGTCGATCACGCTGGCCTGCTCGTCCAGGGTGCTGCGGTGCTGGTCGAAATACGCCACCTCGAGGTTGGTGCCCCGGCGGATCCGGCCGCTGTCCGGCTCCAGTCCGCCGAGGAGCAGCTTCAGCAGAGTGCTCTTGCCCACGCCGTTGGGGCCGACCAGGCCGACGCGGTCACCGCGCATCAGCAGTGTGGAGAAGTCCTTGACCACCGGGGTGCCGTCGTAGGCGAAGTCCACGTGCTCCGCCTCGGCGACCAGGCGCCCCGAACGCTCCGCCTCCTGGATGGCGATACGGGCCTGGCCGGTGCGTTCACGGCGCTGGGCACGCTCGCGGCGCATCGCCTGAAGGTTGCGTACCCGGCCCTCGTTGCGGGTGCGCCGGGCCTTGATCCCCTGGCGGATCCAGCGTTCCTCCTGGGCGAGCTTGCGGTCGAATTCGGCGTTGGCCTTCTCCTCCGCGGCCAGCGCCTCGGCCTTGCGCCGTTCGTACTCGGCGTAACTGCCCGGCCAGCTCGTCAGCCAGCCGCGGTCGAGCTCGACGATGCGCGTGGCGATCCGTTCGAGAAAGCGCCGGTCGTGGCTGACCACCACCATCGCGCAGTCCAGCCTGGTGAGGAAGTCCTCCAGCCAGTCGATGGTGGTCACGTCCAGGTGGTTGGTGGGCTCGTCGAGCAGCAGCACGTCCGGTGCCGAGACCAACGCGCGGGCGAGGAGCACACGGCGGCGCAGGCCGCCGGAGAGCGCCTCGAACTCCGCGTCCGCCGGGAGCGCCAGGTGTTCGAGCACGGCGTCCACGCGGTACGCCGTCTGCCAGGCCTCGGCCGCCTCCAGCTCGTCGTGCAGGCGCTGCAGGAGGGTCTCGGCGCCGGACTCGCCCCGGGCCATGGCGGCGGCCGCGTCGTGGTGGCGGCGCAGCAGTGCGGCGGCCTCGCCGAGGCCGTCGGCGACCACGTCGAACACCCGGCCGGCGGTGCCGGCGGGGACCTCCTGGTCGAGGGTGGCCACGCGCAGACCGCGGCGGGTCTCGCGCTCGCCGTGGTCGGGCTGAAGTTCGCCGGCGAGCACGCGCAGCAGGGTGCTCTTGCCGGTGCCGTTGCGGCCGATCAGCGCCACGCGCTCGCCGGCGTCCAGGGTGAACCCGGCGCCGTCGATGAGCGTGCGCGGGCCGAGGGTGACGGTGGCGTCTCGCAGTTGTAACAGCATGGTGCGCATTCTACGCGCCCGGCGACGGCGAGCGTTACCGCCGCGGGCGTTGCGCGTGCCGCACCGGCCCGGCATGCTGGCGGTCCGGTATCAGCGAGGCGAGGGCGATGAGCGAACAGGCCGACGATCATCCCTACACCCGCCTCGGCCCGGATACCGTGCTGGACGCGCTGGAGTCCGTCGGCTTCGAGGTGGATGGCCGCCTGCTCCCGCTCAACAGCTACGAGAACCGGGTCTACCAGGTGGGCATCGAGGATCAGCGCCCGGTGGTGGTGAAGTTCTACCGCCCGGAGCGCTGGAGCGAGGCGGCGATCCTCGAGGAGCATGCCTTCGCCGAGGCCCTGGCCGCCGCCGAGATCCCCGTGGTCGCGCCGATACGCCACCGCGGCGAGACCCTGCATACCGTCGCCGGTTTCCGCTTCGCGGTGTATCCGAGTCGCGGCGGGCGCGCCCCCGAGCTCGACGACGCGGACACGCTGGAGTGGCTGGGGCGCTATCTCGGGCGCATCCACACCGTGGGCGAGGCGACCACGTTCCGCCACCGGCCGCAGCTGGACCCCGGCACGGCGGCGACGGCGCGGGAGTACCTGTTATCGGGCGGCTGGATCCCGGACTATCTCCGCGACGCCTACGAGAGCGTGACCGCGGAGCTGGTCACCGGCATTGACGCCGCCTTCGAGCGTGCCGGCGGCGTCGCGTCCATCGCCATCCACGGCGACTGCCACCCCGGCAACATCCTCTGGACCGAGGCGGGGCCGCACATCGTCGACCTGGACGACTGCTGCACCGGGCCCGCGGTCCAGGACCTGTGGATGCTGCTCTCCGGCGACCGCGCCGAGATGACCGGCCAGCTCTCCGACATCCTCGCCGGCTACGAGGACTTCCGTGACTTCGACCGCCGCGAGCTCAACCTGGTGGAGGCGCTGCGCACCCTGCGGGTCATGCGTTACGCCGCCTGGCTCGCCCAGCGCTGGCACGACCCGGCGTTCCCCCGGGCCTTCCCCTGGTTCGCGGAGCAGCGCTACTGGGAAGAACACCTGCTGGGCCTGCGTGAGCAGCTCGCTGCCCTGCAGGAGCCGGTGCTGGTGGTCTGAGTGCTGCCGCGCACGCTCACCGTCGGCGAGACGGTCATCCCGTTGCGGCGGCGCGTCCAGCGCCGGCGCACCATCGCGCTGCACCTGCTGCCCGGGCCGGTGCTGGAGCTGCGCCTGCCCCGGGGCTGTCCCGAGGCGGTGGTGCGGCGGTTCCTGGACAGCCGCCGGAGCTGGGTGGAGCGCGCGCTGCCGGGGCTGCCCGTGCCGCGGCGGCTGGAGGAGGGGGCTCCGCACCCGGTGCTCGGCGTGGAGTACCCGCTACGCCTGGAGCGTGCGGGGCGCTACGGGGGTGAGGTCCGCGACGGGACGCTGCGGCTGACGCTGCCGGGGCTGGACGAGGGCCGGGTGGCGGAGGCGCTGCGGCGCTTTTACCGGACCCGGGCGGAACGGGTCTTCGCCGAGCGGCTGTCACACTGGTGCGACCGTCTTGCCCACTGGCCCATCGGCCAGCCGGGGCTGCGTCTGCGGCGGATGCGCCGCCGCTGGGGGAGCTGCTCCCGCAGCGGCGAGGTGACCCTCAACGTGCGTCTCGTCGAGCGCGACGAGGCGCTGATCGATCTGGTGGTGGTCCACGAGCTCTGCCACCTGCTCGAGTTCAACCACTCCCGGCGCTTCTACGCCCTGATGGACGAAGCCCTGCCGGACTGGCGGGCGCGCTCCGAGGCGCTCGATAGCGGGGCGTTGGGGCCGGACGTCTGAGCCGGGCGTGGTTCTGGACAGGCCGTGCCGGTTTCCGGCCACGTTGCGCGGCTCGGCTCCGTCTCTGGCCCGGCCGTCGGCTGTCGTCGCTGAGCCGCCGCGCCTGCATGTTCCCGGAGCGGAAGACCGGCAGGTCGTGCACGGCCGCGGGCCGTGTGCGACGTCCTCAATGACCGAGCGGGATGTCGCACGCCTGCGGCGCACGACCTACAGCAGAGGCCCGGGGCGGTGACCGGTCACGTAGGTCGGCTGCTCACGGCAGCCGACATTCCCCGTGACGGACTCGACGCTTCACCCGGGGCCGGCCTCCCGCACCGGGATCCCGGGCCGGTTGGCCGGTACGGTTGCCACCGGCCTCAGCCGTTGCTCACCTTCTTGGAGGCGCGCTTGCGCTCGTTCTCGGTGAGCAGCTTCTTGCGCAGGCGCACGGCCACCGGGGTGACCTCGACGAGCTCGTCGTCGTCGATGAACTCGAGCGCCTGCTCCAGCGTGAAGCGTGTCGGCGGGGTAAGGATGATGTTCTCGTCCGAGCCGGCGGCGCGCACGTTGGTGAGCTGCTTGGCCTTCATCGGGTTGACGACCAGGTCGTTGTCCCGGTTGTGGACGCCGATGACCATGCCCTCGTAGACCTCGTCGCCCGGGCCGATGAGCATCTCGCCGCGGTCCTGGAGGTTGAACAGGGCGTAGGCGATGGCCTTGCCGGGGGCGTTGGCGATCATCGCGCCGTTGATGCGCTGGCCGTAATCGCCGGTCTTCACGGGCCCGTAGTGGTCGAAGACGTGATACATCATCCCGGTGCCGGAGGTCGCGGTGAGGAACTCCGTGCGGAAACCGATCAGCCCGCGCGCGGGGATAGTGTAGTCCAGACGCACGCGGCCCTTGCCGTCCGGGAGCATGTTGGTGAGCTCGCCGCCGCGCTCGCCGAGCTTCTGCATCACCGCGCCCTGGTAGTCCTCCTCGGTGTCGACGGTGAGCTGCTCGTAGGGCTCCTGCTTCACGCCGTCGACCTCGCGGACGATGACCTCGGGCCGGGAGACGCCGAGCTCGTAGCCCTCGCGGCGCATGTTCTCGATCAGCACCGCCAGGTGGAGCTCGCCACGGCCGGAGACCCGCAGCTTCTCCGGATCGTCGGTCTCCTCGACGCGCAGGGCGACGTTGTGCTGGAGCTCGCGCTCGAGGCGCTCGCGGATCTGGCGGGAGGTGATGTACTTGCCCTCGCGCCCGGCGAACGGCGAGGTGTTGACCTGGAAGGTCATGCTCACTGTGGGCTCGTCCACGGTGAGCGCCGGCAGTGCCTCCGGGGTCTTGGGGTCGCAGAGGGTGTCGGAGATGTGCACGCCGTCGATGCCGGTGAAGGCGATGATGTCGCCGGCCTGGGCCTCGTCCACCTCGACGCGCTCCAGCCCCAGGAAGCCGAGCACCTGCAGCAGGCGGGCGTTGCGGCGGTTGCCGTCACGGTCCACGACGGCAAGCTGCTGGTTGGGGCGCACCCGGCCACGCTTGATCCGGCCGATGCCGATCACGCCGACGTAGCTGCTGTAGTCCAGCGAGCTGACCTGCATCTGGAACGGCCCCTCGGGGTCCACCGTGGGGGCGGAGACGCGGTCGCGGATGACCTCGAACAGCGGGGTCATGTCGCCCTCGCGGGCCTCGGCATCCATGCTGGCGTAGCCGTTGAGCGCCGAGGCGTAGATCACCGGGAAGTCGAGCTGGTCGTCGTCCGCGCCGAGGTTGTCGAACAGGTCGAAGGTCTGGTCCAGCACCCAGTCCGGGCGCGCGCCGGGCCGGTCGATCTTGTTGATCACCACGATGGGGCGGAAGCCCTGGGCCAGCGCCTTCTGGGTGACGAAGCGCGTCTGCGGCATCGGTCCGTCCACCGCGTCCACGAGCAGAAGCACCGAATCCACCATGGAGAGCACGCGCTCGACCTCGCCGCCGAAGTCGGCGTGGCCGGGAGTGTCGACGATATTGATGCGGTACTCGCCCCACTGGATGGCGGTGTTCTTCGACAGGATCGTGATGCCGCGCTCGCGCTCCAGGTCGTTGGAGTCCATGACGCGTTCCGGCGCGTCTCCCCGGGTGGCCAGGGTGCCGGACTGCTGCAGGAGCTTGTCCACGAGGGTGGTCTTGCCATGGTCCACGTGGGCGATGATGGCGATGTTGCGAAGCTTGTCGATCACGTTGCCGGGGGCCTCGGTGCCGCAGAATGGGCGCGTATCTTCAGGTATTTGCGCGCGCCTGTCGAGGGTCGTCGACGCCACCGGCCGGTATTCCCCGTGTCCCGCCCCCTTACTGCCGTTCCCGGCTGGGCCGGAATGATTTTATTGCTCAGATGTTGACGTCTAAAAATTTTAGGTATTAGATAAAACCATAAAGATTCGCTGGCGATTTGCTCGAAATTTATCGCCACATTCGGTCGGGCACTGATGCCCGGGGACTGTCCCGCCCCGGCGGCCCGCCGCATATAACGACAAGCACGATCCCCGTGGCACCGAATCCATGGCGGAGTGGAGGAGACAACATGGCCCTGTCCCGTCCGCACGGCGCCTGCCGTGCCCCCGTGTGTCTGTCCCGGCCCGCGTCGCCGGCACGCCGAGCCGTGCCTGTCGCCGGCTGAGTCCCCGCCGCCGCACTCACCCCGATCCGGAGGACACATGGCCAGACAGCACATCGCCCATGCACTGGAGATAGCGCTCTCGGCGCTTATTCTCGCCGGACTGTTCTACGTCGCCTTCTTCGTGAAGCCGTCAGTGGAGGTCCCGGACGTTCGACGCTCGGCGATCGAGCCCCGCGACAATTTCTACGGCGTCGCCTCGCCGGGGGACGACGGTGCCGTGGTCTGGGCCGCCGGGCGGGCGGGCAAGATCATCCGCAGCGACGACGGCGGTGAGCACTGGCGTGCCCAGGAGACCCCGGTGTTCCACCACATCCAGGATATCGCCGCCTGGGACGCGGATACCGCGGTCGCCGCAGGTGACCAGGGCACCGTGCTGATCACGCAGGACGGCGGCGGCCACTGGCGCTCGGTGGACGCGCCGACCCGGCCCCGGGGCGGCAGCCAGTTCCTGCGCGTGCGCATCGACACGCAGGACCGGGCCTGGATCACCGGGACCATGGGCGTGCTGCTGGTCAGCGGCGACAACGGCCGCAGCTGGCGGCTTACCCACCCGAAACAGGACATTGGCTGGAACGACGTCACCGTGGCCCCGGACGGGACCGTCTGGCTCGTCGGCGAGTTCGGCACGATCAAGCGTTCCGGCGACGGCGGCGCAAGCTGGCAGGCGGTGGATTCCCCCACCGATTCGAGCCTGATGTCCGTGACCTTCTCGGACACCGACCACGCCGTCGCGGTGGGGCTCTCCGGGACGGTGCTGACCACCTCGGACGGCGGCGCGCACTGGCAACGCCGTCAGGCCGGGACCGGGGCACACCTGTTCGACGTCGCCTGGGACGGGGCGCGTTACCTCGCCGTGGGCAACGGCGGTGTCCTGGTCACCGGGAGCGCGGACGGCGGGAGCTGGAAGGCCGGGTCGATCGCCCCGGGCGATTTCGGTTGGTACACGGAGGTGACCCCGGTGGCCGGCCACACCTATATCACCGGCCAGACGCTGGGGACGCTCGCCGACGGGCGGTGGCGCGCTTTCCGCGGCCGGCCGGCCCCGGGCAACGATGAGGAGGCCTCCCGTAATGGTTGAGCGTATTGCCAGGGCGTGCATCCGCCACCGGGTGGTGTTCATGGCCGTGATGGTGGCGGTGACGGCGGTGATGGGCGTGTTCGCCACGCGGCTGGACGTGCGCACGATCTTCACCGACCTCCAGCCCGCCGGGCACCCGTATATCCAGACCAACGAGCGCTACAAGGAGACCTTCGGCGGCGCCAACTCGGTGACCATCATGGTGCGGGTGGACGAGGGGGACATATTCCGGCTCCCGGTGCTGCGCACGATCCAGCAGATCACCCGTGACCTTCAGCAGGTCGACGCGGTCAACCAGTTCCAGATCGTCTCGCTGGCCACCAAGAAGCTCAAGAACGTGCGCGCCTCGACCTACGGCATCGAGTCGCTGCCGCTGATGTGGCCGGACCTGCCCGAGGACGAGGAGGGCGTGAAGGCCCTGCGCAAGGCCGTCATCGCCAATCCGACGGTCTACGGCCAGTATGTGTCT
>NZ_WNXE01000014.1:36266-44948 GCF_010993615.1 Arhodomonas sp. KWT
CGGGACCTCAAGGCGGCGGTCATCACCGTCGATTTCATTGACCGGCTCATCGATTACGACAAGGTCTACCCGCAGCTCGAGAAGGTCGTGAACCGGGCCCGCCGCGACGGGCTGGAGGTCCGCATGGTCGGCCAGCCGGTGCTTGCCGGGCTGGTGATCGAGCACTTGCCGGAGACCCTCCGCATCGTCGGCATGATCGTGCTCGCGATCGCGCTGATTCTCCTCATCGCCAAGGGCACGCTGCGGGGTATGCTGCTGCCGCTGGTCTCCAGCGCGGTCACCGGCGTGTGGGTGCTTGGCGCGATCAGCCTGCTGGGGATCAACCTGGACCCGCTGGCGATCGTGATCACCTTCCTGATCTCCGCGCGGGCCATTTCCCACGCCGTTCAGCTCAATGCCGGCTTCGACAATGAACGCCGCAACGGCGTGCTGGACGCGCGCCGGGCCGCGGAGGTCACCCTGCACAAGCTCTTCCGTCCCGGCCTGCTGGGCCTGGCGACGGATGCCGGCGCCATGCTGGTGGTCGCGCTCACCCCTATCCCGCTGCTGGAGAAGGCGGCGGTCATCGGCGCGATGTGGATCGGCGCGATGGTGATCGGGACGATCGTCATGATCCCGGTGGCGTTGTCGTGGGTGCGCGCCGGTCACGAGCGGCGGCTCGTGGACGTGGGCGCGGATGGCGCGATGACCGCCTTCCTCGGGGGCTGCACCCGGCTGACCACGCGACGGGGCAGTGCCCTGGCCGTGCTCGGTGTGGCGCTGCTCGTGCTCGCCCTCTCCGGCTGGTACGCCCGGGACATCAAGGTCGGCGACGCCAACCCGGGCTCGCCGATCCTCTGGCCGGGGTCCGAGTACAACCAGGCGGATGCCGCCATCAACGAGCGTTTCCCGGGCAGCGACCGCATGTTCGTCGCGGTCGAGGGCGAGAAGGAGAACACCCTCAAGCGCCCGGACGTGCTGCGCAATATCACGCGCTTTCAGGCCTACATGGAGGCGCAGGACGGCGTCGGCGGTACCCAGTCCCTGGCCGACGTGATCCGGCCGGTCAACATGATCCTCCACGAGGGTAACCCCCGCTATTTCAAGATCGGCGACAGCAAGATGGTGAACGGGGAGATCCTGTTCATCGCCCTGTCCGGATCGGACCCGGGGGATATCGCCCGCTTCGCCGACACCAAGTACCGCAACGGCGCCGTCCAGATGGCGTTCCGCAACCACCAGGGCGACACCATCCGCACGGCGGTGCAGGCGGTGAAGGACTTCGCTGACGAGCACCCGGTGGAGGGCATGCACTACCGGCTCGCGGGTGGCCTGATCGGTGTGCTCGCTGCGGTCAACGAGGTGATCTTCTCCGGCCAGATCCAGAGCATCGCGCTGGCGTTACTGGTGCTCTTCACCTTCTGCGCGCTGGCCTACCGTTCGCCGCAGGCGGGGCTGTTCTTCCTGCCGCTGGTGGTGCTGTCCAACACCATCACCTTCAGTTTCATGAGCTGGCAGGGCATCGGCCTGAATGTGAACACCCTGCCGGTGGCGGCTCTCGGTATCGGTCTGGGCGTGGACTATGCGTTCTACATCGCCGACCGCATCCGCGAGGGCTACGCCCATACCGGCAGCGTCGAGCGGAGCATCCGCTTCGCGCTGCTGACCGCCGGCCGCGGCGTGATCATCACCGCGGCGACCATGATCGCCTCGGTGGTGCTCTGGTACTTCTTCTCGTCGCTGCGTTTCCAGGCCGAAATGGGACTGCTCATCGCGCTGTGGATGAGCGTCTCCGCCATCAGTGCACTGGTGGTCATCCCTTCGATGATCTACCTGATCCGCCCCCGTTTCATCTTCGGCGTCGCCGGCGATGCGGCCGCGCCGCAGGACGGTGAGGTGCGTGCCGCCGAAGGCGCGGTTACGGCGTGGGAGGCCGACGTGACGGCGGAGACCGGGAGGACGCCCGCGCGTGCCGCCGCCCGGCGGTGACGCGATGGCGTGGCGGTGGTGGAGGGAGCCGCCGCCGGTACGAGCCAGGAGAGGGAGAGTGAGCCGCAGTGATGCCGGGCACCGGCGGGGGCGTCCCGCCTCGGCGCTGCGGGAGACAACGACACGGGAAATACCGGAACAGGGGAGACCACAACGATGAAGGCATCAAAACGGTGGATTGCGCCGGGGGTGGCGGGGGTGGTGCTGCCACTGTCGCTCGGGTTTGCGGGAACGGTATCGGCGGCCGAGATCGGCGGATTCGACGTCAACGGCTACGTCCGCGAGTACCTGAGCTGGAACCTCGACGACGTGTCCGAGACGTCGGCAGACGACAAGGGGGATCTGTCGATGGCCCGTACCACGGCGCTGCTGCAGGCACGCGGCGACGTCGGGCCGGCACGGGTGACCGCGATAGGCCGCGCTACCTACGAGGGAATGACCAACTACCTCGACCGCCTCGAGGACAGTACTGCCCGGACCGGGGAGCGCGCCGACTTCCAGGACGAGCTCAACGAGCTCGAGATGCGGGAGTTCTATGTCGACCTCAACCCCACGGACCGCGTGTTCATGCGGCTCGGCAAGCAGCAGGTCGTGTGGGGCGAGACCGACTTCTTCCAGGCCATGGACGTGGTCCACGGCTACGATCAGTCGTGGCGCTCATTCCTGGAGCCGGAGAACGAGAACTGGCGCAAGCCGCTGACGCTGGCCAACGTCAACGTCCGGGTCCCGGAGCTGACCGGCGAGCTGCAGCTGCTTTTCCGTCCAGGCTGGGATGCCGGGGAGCAAGTGGGCAATACCTACGACCTGTTCGGGGGGCGATGGGCGGGGCTCGGCAACCGCGGCTTCAACACCCAGGGCATCTTTCCGATCGAGTACCACCACGAGAAGGGCGACACCAACGATCCGCACTACGGCTTCCGCTGGTCCGGGGCGTTCGGCGAATACGACGGCATCGCCTACAGCCTGAATTACTACCACACCCAGGGGCAGAACCCGGTCCTGTATCCGACCACGCGGCCCGATGCGCCCAACAACCTGGCTTTCGTCTACCCGGAGATCGACATCTTCGGCGGGACCCTGAGCGGCTACATCCCGGGCATCGACAGCGTTTACCGTGCCGAGCTGGCCTACGTGCCCGACCAGCCCTACAACAACTTCAGCCTCGGCGTCACTGAGCACGACACCTACCGGCTGATGCTCGGCCTCGACACCAGCCTGCGGCTGCAGAATATGTTCGGCACCAGCAACTCCAGCACGCTGAGCCTGCAGGCGTTCAACACCTATATCGACGGTCACAGCCAGGACCGTGACGATCCGGAGGCCGTGCGTAACTCGTTCGGCAGCACCGAGGACGAGAACACCACCTGGCTGACCGGCATCCTCACCCTGCCGTACCGCCACGACACCATCACCGGTCAGCTGGTGCTCGTTCACGACGCCAGCAACGGCGGAGGTGTGGTGGTGCCGTCGGTGGAATGGCAGATCGGCCGCCACTGGCGGATCAAGCACGAGCTGGATCTCTTCTACGGCGGTCGCCACCAGGGCAGCAGCGGGGGCAACAGCCTCTTCGGTTCCTTCGACGGGGCCGACCAGTTCTACACCCGGATCACCTACCAGTTCTGACAGGCCCCCGGGGCCGAGGAGGACACGACATGACCATCGCAGTGAAACGCAGGCTGCTCTCGTCGGCGCTTCTGGCCGCCCTGGCCGGCTCGCTGGCCACCCCGGCGGTCGCCGGGGAGGTCGCCGAGGGCACGGTGCTCAGCGCCGACAACTACGACACGCTCAAGGACAGGACCCTGGATGGCGTCCGGATCGGCGACATGATCACCGACCGTTTCGAGATGTGGATCAGGGACTACGGGCTGACCATGAAGCTCGGCAAGGCCAGGGAGCCGGAGCTGGATCCGGCCTATTTCGAGGCCACGGAGAAGTACGCCGGCAAGGCCACCCTTAATCCGGAGACCAAGAAGGTCGAAGGCTACGTGGCGGGTATCCCCTTCCCCAACGTCTCCGAGGACGACCCGGACGCCGGCTACAAGCTCGCCTGGAACCACTACTACGCCAACCCGATCATGGGCGATAACTGGATCGCCATCGGCGACACCCGGGTGATGGAGGCGGATTCCGGGGTGGTCGACCGCTTCACCGCCGTGAGCGCGAAAATGCTAATGGAGGGGCGTACGACCCGCGAGCCGGTGAGCCTGGGCAACGAGGATGAGCACGCCAACTACCTGCTGGTGCTCACCGAGCCCTACGACGTCGCGGGCCTCGGTATCTTCACCAAGCAGTACAACACCGGCAAGGCGGACGATGCCTGGGTGTACGTGAAGTCCATCCGCCGCACCCGGCGCGTGGCGGGTGGGCAGTCCTGGATGGACCCGCAGCCCAAGATGGACCTGCTCAACGACGACAACCAGGGTATCAACGCCTACCCGCTCTGGTACGAGGACTGGAAGGTCGTCGACCGCCGCTACATCCTCACGGTCACCGATGCCCACAACCCCAACGAGGAGTACCCGCTGGACAAAGAGGTGGCGATGGAGCCGCCGTACTGGAATCCCATCAACGTGACCTGGCGTCCCCAGGAGGTGTTCGTGATCGAGGCCACCCCGCCGGAGGAGCACCCCTACGGCAAGAAGGTCCTGTACATGGATACCGACTACCCGTTGATCTACCACAGCGAGATCTACGACAAGAAGGGCGACTTCTGGCGTATGTGGCGGCAGTCCTACGGCCCCATTACCGCCGGTAACGGTGAACCGGGGCTGGGCTTCATCCACACCCAGGCGATCGATTTCCAGCGCGAGCGCGCGACCTACATCGACATCGTCGCCGACAAGCTCAACACGCCGAAACTCACCGCCGACAGCTTCACCCCGCGGGTGCTGCAGCAGGCGGCCAGCGGCCAGCTCGAGGAACTCGCCCAGTAGTTCCCCCGCCACGGGTCCGGGCCCGCCCCGTTCACGCGGGGCGGGCCTACACCACGATCTCCATCGCCAGCCTGCGGGCATCCCGTTCGGGGTTGGCGGGCAGCCACTCCGCCTCGCCCACAGCGATCCGTGCCGCGGTGCGGAAGCACGCCATCGCGTCCAGCAGGTCGTCCGCGGCGTAGCCCTGGCCGACCAGTTGCAAGCGCAGTCCGGCCAGTGCGTCGGGAAATGTCGTCTCCACCAGCGCCTCGCGCTCGGCCCGCCCGGCAGGGCGTTTCTTGCCGTGTGCCATGGCGATCCCACCGTTCCACGCCTGAAAGGCGAGCTCCGGGTGCGCCTCGCGGACCCAGCCCTGACGCGCGGGCGCGGCCAGCACGAAGGCGTCCATGGCGGCGATCAGGGGCACGATCTGCCAAGTCTGCCGTGACAGGGCCCGGCCGTCGCGCGAGCGCCCGATCCGGCAGGCCTCGGCGTAGTCGCCGGCGGCGAGCATGGGGCGGAGCGGGGCGGGGAACACGCTGCTGCCGCGCGGCCGGCCGAGCCGTTGCCGTGCCATGCGGTCCGCGGTGCGCGGGCCGGTCTCCGGCAGGCCGATGGGGATGTCCGCGCCCACTGCCACCGGTGCCGGTGCCAGGGTCAGCAGGCCGGGAGGCTCGTCCAGCAGCCGCCCCGGAGCGCCCCAGGGACCCCCGGATCGCCCCAGACGCAGAGCCAGCGCCCCCGGCAGCCGTCCATTCCCGCCACGATCATGGTGTGTCCTCCGTGTTCCGCCCCGGCGAGTATCGCGGAACCGTGCATCCGGCTGCCATGCCATACTGCGGCGATGATGTCCCGGCGCGGTCAGGGGAGGTGGGATTGAGCCGGCTCTTCACCATCGGCTACGAGCGTGCGTCACTCGCCGCGTTCACTGACACGCTGACACACGCGCGGGTCAGCGTGCTCGTGGACGTGCGGCTGAGCCCCCACTCCCGCCGCCGCGAGTTCGCTCTCAAGCACCTCGGTGCCGGCATGGCCGAGCGCGGCATCCGCTACCTGAGCCGTCCCGACCTGGGTACGCCCCCGCCGGCCCAGGCAGCCGCGAAGGCCGGCGACATGGCGACCTTCGAACGCCTCTACCGGGAACATCTCGACACCGCCGTGGCGCGGGATGCCCTGGCCGAGCTGGCCGGTCTGGTCGAAGGGGAGGTGGCGTGCGTGATGTGCTACGAGCGTGACCCCAAGCGCTGCCACCGGCGGCTGATCGCCGAGACACTGCGCCGCCGCGACGGAATCCTCTCGCAGGACCTCTTGCCGCCGCGGTAGCCGCACGGAAGCCGTCACACCTGTGCGGCGAGTGCGGCCACCGTGGCGGGTATCAGCGCCGCCAGGGCGAGGGCGATCAGGGCGATTAGCCCGTCGTTGGCGATCACCGCCAGGGAGAGGAGGGTGATCAGGATGCCCGCGGATGTGGCAGCGAAGGGGAACAGCTCCAGCGGCGGCATGGAGATGGCGATGGCCACGCAGGCACAGGCGACCAGGCGGTTGCCGGTGCCGGCGGTGAGCAGTGTCAGCCGCGGGTGCAGCAGCCGGTCGATCACGGCGGCGGGGCGGCGGATCGTGTGCAGGGCCCGTGCCGTGGTCGCCGCCGGCAGCGCGCGGGACAGGATCCAGCGGGGCAGCCAGATATGGCGGCGGCCGGCGAGCATCTGGCCGGCCACGAGCAGTACGATCGCGGCGGTGAGCGTGGGGACGCCGAGGATGCCGCTCAGCGGCGAGGTGGCGATCAGCCCGGCGAGCAGCAGCAGCGGGCCGAACGAGCGCTGCCCGCTCACCGCGAGCATGGACTCGATGGACAGCCGCCGGCGCGTATTCGCCAGCGCGATCAGCCGCTCGACGAGATCCGCGAACCCCCGGGGCGGTTCCGGGTCCTCCGCGGCGATGGGATACGTGTCCCCGGACTCATCCATGGCAGATCCGTGTCGTTGATTGCTTCGGGGGCCGCGCCGTGCCGGGTCAGGGTGTAAACGGCGCGCACCGGGCGCCCGGAACACGCGAGCGCAACCGGTGTGGGGCCGGAGCGCCGTGTTCGTGGCGCTCCCGAGGCGCAGCCCCGTGTGTGTAGATCCTCCGAGCATAGCCGACATCGCCGCGGGTGCACGGGTTCCCCGATCCGTGCCGGCGGGGCAGACCCGGCGGTAGACTGGGCATCCGAGCGAAAGGATACGGAGCCGATATGAAAGAGCCATTGCGCGGAGTGACCGTGGCGCTGCCGGAGAGCCGGCAGCTGGCACTGTTCGCCCGCATGCTCGAGGAGCGCGGCGCGTCCACGTGGCCGTGCCCGCTGGTGGGCATCGAGGACACGCCGGACCGCGACGCCGTTGTGCGCTGGCTCGACGATGTCGCCGCGTACGGGCTGGACTGGCTGGTACTGCTTACCGGCGAGGGCCTGTACCGACTGCTGGATTTCGCCGAGCGTGCCGGTCGGCGTGACCGCTTCGTCGCCCGCCTGGAGACCGCACGTAAGCTCACCCGCGGTCCCAAGCCCGCGCGGGCGCTGCGTGGAATAGGCCTGCGTGCGGACGTGGCCGCCGATGCCCCCACCACCGCCGGCGTCATCGCGACCCTGGAGCGCGAGGCGCTGGAGGGCAGCCGGGTGGGTGTGCAGCTCTACGGGGCGCCGAACCCTCAGCTGCTGGACTATATCGCCGGCCGTGGGGCCGACGTACTGCCGGTGGCGCCCTACATCTACACCGACGCGGCTCAGGACGAGCGGGTGGCCGCACTGGTGGACGGCCTCGCCGAGGGGTGGGTGGACGTCATCGCCTTTACCAGCAAGACCCAGGTGGAGCGGCTGTTCGCCTGCGCCGCGGCCACCGGCCGCGAGGCCGCCCTCGGGCGGGGCCTGGCGGCGACGGTGATCGCCGCCGTGGGGCCGGTGGTGGCGGAGACGCTGTCGGCGCGGGGCTTCCCGCCGGCACTGGTGCCCGCGGACAGCTACTTCATGAAACCCCTGGTGCGCGAGATCGTGGCCCACGTCGGGGGCGCGGGGGATGACACCTAGCCTTGTCGCGAGAAAGCGCCGGGTGAGTCCCGGCGGTCCACGCGGTCATCCCGGGCCCGGGGTGTGCGCACGGACGCCGCACGGGCGCCGCGGAAACCCCGTACCTGCCGGCCGGACGGCGGAGCCGGGACCCTAATGGGCGTGTTGATGCTGGTGGGCTTCGGCTGGCTCGTGACCCTGTACCGGCGGCCCGTGCTGCTGGCGGTGGTGTATTCGGGGGTCTCCTTCGCCCTCGGTCTCGTCTTCGGGGCAGGGGGCGTGCCGGCATTGCTGCACGCGGCCATCGCGGGGGGATTCGCGCTCCCGTATTTCTGGCTGCTCGACCGGTGCTCGGACACCGTGCTTCTCTGGCTGACCGTGCTCATCGGCTTTCCGGTGCTCTGGACGGCCGTCTCTCTGTCTATCTGAGCCGTTGCCGCCGTGTGCGTGCGCGCCAGCCCGGTCTGTCGGCTGCCGGGAGCAGCCGCCCTTGCATGTTTCCGGAGCGGAAGACCGGTAGGTCGTGCACGGCCGCGGGCCGTGTGCGACGTCTTCAGTGACCGAGCCGGAATGTCGCACGCCTGCGGCGCACGAACTACGCGCGTTCCCGCCGCCACTGCCGCAGTGCAGCGGGCTGGGGTAGCGTTTCGTGTGCCGGGCAGCTCCAGTTCCCTTAGGTCGGCTGCTCCTGGCAGCCAACCTGTTGCCTGGCGGTTCGGTCTGGCGATGCCGGAGATGTCGGCTGCCCTGAGCAGCCGACCT
>NZ_WNXE01000150.1:0-6161 GCF_010993615.1 Arhodomonas sp. KWT
CTCTGGGTCTTCCTCGGTTTCGCGGTCGTCATGACCGGCTTCATCTACCCCATGGAGGGTGCCTGGACCTGGGGCGGCAAGGCCGTGTTCGGCATGTACTCGCTGGGTGACCTCGGCTTCTCCGACTTCGCCGGCTCCGGCATCGTGCACATGGCGGGTGCGGCCGCGGCCCTCGCCGGCGTGCTGCTGCTCGGCCCGCGCAAGGGCAAGTACGGGCCCAAGGGCGAGATCCGTGCCATTCCGGGCGCCAACCTGCCGCTCGCGACCCTCGGTACCTTCGTGCTCTGGCTCGGCTGGTTCGGCTTCAACGGCGGTTCCGTGCTCAAGCTCGGTGACATCGCCAACGCCAACTCCGTGGCCATGGTGTTCCTGAACACCAACACCGCCGCCGCCGGCGGTGCGGTCGCCGCGCTGATCACCGCACGTCTTGCCTTCGGCAAGGCCGACCTGACCATGCTGCTCAACGGCGCGCTCGCCGGCCTGGTGGCCATCACCGCCGAGCCGTCCACGCCGTCGCCGCTGGCCGCGACCATCTTCGGCGTGATCGCCGGCGTGATCGTGGTGTTCAGCATCGTCGCCGTCGACAAGCTGAAGATCGACGATCCGGTCGGCGCCATTTCGGTGCACGGCGTGGTCGGCGTCTTCGGCCTGCTGATCGTGCCGATCACCAACGACGGGGCGACCTTCGTCGGCCAGATCGTCGGTGCGCTGACCATCTTCGTGTGGGTGTTCGTCACCAGCCTCATCGTCTGGGCCATCCTCAAGGCGGTGTGCGGCATCCGGGTCTCCGAGGAGGAGGAGACCGAGGGCGTCGACATCGGCGAGTGCGGCCTCGAGGCCTATCCGGAGTTCACCAAGATCTCCTGATCCCGCGGCAGGCAGCGCCTGCCCGTGACCACGCCCCGGGACCGGTCGGTTCCGGGGCGTTTTTTTGGTCTATCGCACCGTGCCGGGACGGATCGCGGGGCTGAGCAGGACGCCGGCGTCGTCCCGTGTCGGTCACTGGCCGGTGCACGTCCGCGATCGCACCGGCCTCCGTGGGGAATTGTCGGCTGCCTTCGAGCAGCCGACCTGCGGCAGGAATCCCGGGCGGTGACAGGCCGCGCGGGTTGGCCGCTCCAGGCAGACCGGTAGGTCGTGCACGGCCGCGGGCCGTGTTCGACATCTTCAATGACCGCGCCGGAATGTCGCACGCCTGCGGCGCACGACCTACGCGGGTTCCCGTGGGTTGGCGGCTCCTGGCAGACCGGTAGGTCGTGCGCGGCCTCGTGCCGTGTGCGACATCTTCAATGACCGCGCCGGAATGTCGCACGACTGCGGCGCACGACCCACGCGGGTTCCCGTGGGTTGGCCGCTCCTGGCAGACCGGTAGGTCGTGCACGGCCGCGGGCCGTGTTCGACATCTTCAATGACCGCGCCGGAATGTCGCACGCCTGCGGCGCACGACCTACGCGGGTTCCCGGGGGTTGGCGGCTCCAGGCAGACCGGTAGGTCGTGCACGGCCGCGGGCCGTGTGCGACATCTTCAATGACCGCGCCGGAATGTCGCACGCCTGCGGCGCACGACCTACGCGGGTTCCCGGGGGTTGGCGGCTCCTGGCAGACCGGTAGGTCGTGCACGGCCGCGGGCCGTGTGCGACATCTTCAATGACCGCGCCGGAATGTCGCACGCCTGCGGCGCACGACCTACGCGGGTTCCCGTAGGTTGGCGCCTCCTGGCAGCCAACATCCCGTCCTGCGGTGCCGGCAACGTCGACTACCGTGAGCGGCCGACCTCGCAACCCCGATGCGCACGCGTTCTGCCAGCGCCTGCGCCGGCCATGTGCAAGCCCGTCCCGATCTGTTTCGGCGTCATCAAGGACCAGACACCGTGTGCCCCGCAACTCGCGTGATTCGCGGGACGGTATCCACGGTCGTTCCGCTGCGCGAAGGCGACTGACACCGCCGGGTCGGGAACGGCGGTCGCGGGGGCCGCCTTCCGGGCATATGACGCACATGCCCGACGTTTCCCGCGACGTTGTGCCGCATCCCGCGGGATATCCCGCTACGGCCGGCTGCCCGAAGCAACCGGCCGCGTGTTCTCGGCGGTGGGACCATAGACGCGTAGGTCGTGCACCGTAAGGTGTGCGACGTCCCGATGGGTTGCGCGGGGATGTCGCACATGGCCCGCGGCCGTGCACGACCTACGCGGGGCCGTCTCCGTCGTGGGGCGATTGCTCGCAGGCAGCCGGCAATCGCCGGGGCGGGAATGGCGGTTGCGGGGGCGTGGCCCGGGCAGGAAACGCCCGTGCGCGACGTGCCGGCCGGTGCTTGCCGTGCCGTTGGGATGGTCCCTGCCATTCCATTTTGCGAATAATTCCCGTTTACCCTAGAATGCCGGCTCCATCCGGTGGCCGGTGCCAGGCGCATCCGTATCCACCGGGCCGCCCACCCCGAGCGTCCGTGGAGCCCATGGCCGATCGCCCGCTGCGTGTCACCGTCGCGCTGATGCTGCTCGCCGTGATCGTTGTCCTCGCGCCCGGGCGTGGCCGCGCCGCGCCCCCGGCGGTGGCGACGGTGGACTGGACCCTGGCGGAGACGCTCCTCGGCCTCGGTGTCACGCCCCTCGCGGTGGCCCAGGTGGATGCCTACCGGGCGTGGGTGAGTGAGCCGCGTCTGCCGGACTCGGTGGCGGACCTGGGGCTGCGCATGCAGCCGAACATGGAACGCCTCGCCCGGCTGGCGCCGGACCGCATCCTGATATCGCGCATGTTCACCTCGCTGACACCGCGGCTCGAGCGCATCGCGCCGGTGAGCGAGTTTGCGCTCTACACCCCGGACAGCGACACCTGGGAGCAGATGCTCGCGCTGACCCGCCGGCTCGGCACCCTGGTGGACCGTGAGGCGGCGGCGGAGCGGCTGATCCGCCGCACCCGCGAGGTGTTCGCCGACTGTCGCGGGCGGATCGCCGGGCGGGACGTGCGGCCGCTGCTGATGGTGCAGTTCATGGACGCCCGTCACGTGCGGGTGTTCGGGGAGAACGGCCTGTATCAGGTGGTGCTCGACCGGCTGGGGCTGCATAACGCCTGGCCGGGTCCGACCAACTACTGGGGCTTCTCGCTGGTCGGCCTGGAGGCGCTGGCGGGGATCAACGCCCGGATCGTCGTGATCGAGCCGTTCCCGGCCGGGGTGGAGCGGGCGCTGGCGGACAACGGCCTGTGGCAGTCACTGCCCAGCGTGGCCCGCGGCGACGTGGTCCGCCTGCCGCCGGTGTGGAGCTTCGGGGCGCTGCCCTCGGCGCGGCGCTTCGCCCGGTACCTCGTCGACGCCCTGGACCACGGACAACCGGAGGACGCGCACTGATGACGCCGGCACGTGCCTGCGGGCTGTTCGCAGTGGCCCTGGTAGGTCTGGCGTTCGCCGGACTCCACGCCGGTGGCGGTATCGCCGAGGGGGTCTCGGTCCTTGCCGCCGGACCGGGTGCGGACCAGGCGTCCCTCGCGCTGTTCTTCGCCTGGTGGCCGCGTCTGGCCACTGCGCTGCTCGCCGGCGGCGCGCTGGCGCTCGCCGGCGTGCTCATGCAGCAGATCCTGCGAAATCCCATCGCGGCGCCGACCACCCTGGGTGTGGCCAGCGGTGCGAACCTCGCGCTGATGGTGGCGACCCTCATGGCGCCCGGGCTTCTGGGGGCAGGGCGCGAATGGGTGGCGATGATCGGCGGCGGGCTGTCGATGGCACTGGTGTTCGCGCTGGCCTGGCGTCAGGCGCTGGCCCCCGTGGTGGTGGTGCTCGCCGGGCTGGTGGTGAATCTCTATTTCGGTGCCCTAGGCATGGTGCTGCTGCTCTTCCACCAGGAGGCCCTCAAGGGCCTGCTGATCTGGGGCGCGGGCTCGCTGGCGCAGACCGGCTGGGGCGGGGCGGCCTTCCTGGCCCCGCGGCTGCTCCTCGGTGGCGCGCTGGCGTGGCTGCTGCTGCGAGCGCTGACGGTGCTCGCGCTGGACGACGCCAGCGTGCGCAGCCTCGGCATTCCGCTGCGGCGCCTGCGTCTCGCCGGCCTGGCGGTGGCGGTGTTCCTCACCGCCAGCGTGGTCTCGACGGTGGGGATCATCGGTTTCGTCGGCCTGGCCGCACCGAACCTCGCCCACCTCGCCGGGGCGCGCCGGCTGGGCCAGCGCCTGGTCTGGTCGACACTGCTCGGGGCGCTGCTGCTGGCGACCACGGACCTGCTGCTCCAGCGTTTCGCGGGGGTGCTGCCCACCCTCATCCCCACGGGATCGACCACCGCGGCGCTGGGCGCCCCGCTGCTGCTCTGGCTCATCCCCCGGCTGCGTCTGGGCGGCGGCACGGCCGCCGCGGGCGGCCACGGGATCGGCCGTCGGCATCCGGCCCCCGCCCGGCTCGTGGCGGTGATCGTCATCCTGCTGGCGGCGGGCGTCATGCTTGCGCTGTATCTGGGGCGCGCCACCGGGGGCTGGGCGTGGGCGGCGCCGCTCGACTGGGGGGTGCTCCAGTGGCGGGCACCACGGGTTATCGCCGCCGCGGCGAGCGGGGTGATGCTCGCCGTCGCCGGTACGCTGATCCAGCGCGTCACCGCCAACCCGATGGCGAGCCCGGAGGTGCTGGGCATCAGCGGCGGCAGTGCCATCGCGTTGATGGCGGCGATCTTCCTGCTGCCCGCCCCCGGCGGGGTAACGCTGGTGGTGGTGGGTACCCTAGGCGCGCTCGCGGTGCTCGCGGCGCTGATCGCGCTCAACCACCGCAGTGGCCTGCGCCCGGACCAGCTGCTGCTCAGTGGCGTGGCGGTTACGGCGCTGTTCGACGCCGTGCGCGGCATCGTCCTGGCCGGCGGCGACCCGCGCGGCCAGCGGGTGCTGGCGTGGCTGTCCGGGTCGACCTACTACGTCGACCTCACCGGCGCGGCCACGGTGGCCGCACTGGCCGTGGTGCTCGGGCTGGCGAGCTGGCCGCTGGTGCGCTGGCTGGAGCTGCTGCCCCTGGGGGCGTCGACGGCGCAGGCCCTGGGCGTGGGCGTGCGCCGCGCACGGCTGGTGCTGCTGTTGCTCGTGGCCGGGCTCACGGCCTGCGCGACGCTGGTGGTCGGCCCACTGAGCTTCGTCGGCCTGCTCGCCCCGCACATGGCGCGGCTGCTGGGCTTCGCCCGGGCTCGTGCCCATCTCGCCGGGGCCGCGCTGTGCGGGGCCACGCTCATGGTCCTGGCGGACTGGGTGGGCCGGCAGCTGCTCTTCCCCCAGGAGGTCCCGGCGGGGCTGGTGGCCTCGCTGCTCGGGGGGGCCTACTTCATGTGGGGCCTGCGCCGGCTGTGAGCCGCTGACCCGCGGTGCTCAGGCACCGCGCTGCAGGCGGGCCACGGCGTCCCGGCTGGCCTCCTCGCGCTGGGCACCGGTGAGCTCCATCAGCCGCCCGTTGCGCATCTCCAGCAACCGGTCCGCATGCCGGAAGTACTGGTCGTCGTGGCTGATCGCGAACACCGTCTTGCCCATGTCCCGCAGCCGCGGCAGGACCTCGCGGTAGAACGCCTGCCGGAACTCCGGGTCCTGGTCGGCGGCCCACTCGTCGAGCAGCAGCACGTCCCGGGACTCCGCGATCGCGAGCAGCAGCGCCAGGCGTTTGCGCTGGCCCTGGGACAGCCGTGTGCTGGCGATACGACCCTCCCTGAGGGCGCCGGTATGCGTCATCCCCAGGTGCTCCGTCCATGCCGCCACGAGCGTGTCGTCCGGTGCGTTGCCGTTGGGGCCGAGGAGCTCGTCGAAGAGGTAAAAGTCCGTGAACACGCTGGCGAACCGGGCCCGGTAGGCGTGCCGTTCCGCCGTCGTCACGGTGTGTCCGTCGACCTGAAGCTCGCCCTCCTGGGGCTCGACCAGCCCCGCGAGCAGGCGTGCCAGGGTGGACTTGCCGCTGCCGTTGCCCCCGATCAGGAAGACCTGCTCGCCGCGGCGCAGGGTCAGGTCGACCGGCCCCACCGCGAAGCCTTCGCCGTCTGAGGCGGGGTAGCGGTAGGTTGCGCCCTCCAGGATCAGCTCCCGCCAGCCGGGCTCCGGTGACGCCGGCGGGAACCCCGGCCGGTAGTCCGCCAGGGTCAGCCCGGCGAGCTTCTCGAAGGCGACCCGGGCAGCGGTGAGCGTGGGCCATGCGCCGACGGCCTGGATGAGCGGCGTGCGCAGG
>NZ_WNXE01000151.1:0-5938 GCF_010993615.1 Arhodomonas sp. KWT
CGGGACACCCCCGTGGAGAGCGCGGCGCTGGTCGCGCGGGGGCGCTTGTAGGTTGGCTGCTCCTGGCAGCCAACATTCTTGCCATATCGGCCGTTCGTGTAGTCGGACACCGCAGGCGGTCGATGTGTGGCGCCGGCTTGCGGCGACGATCGATACCGTTGTTGCGCCGATGTGTGCTACACGGTAGAAGTCCGAAATCATGACGGGGTTATCATCACGGCACGCTATTTCCCGGTGGACGGGCGAGTTCGTCAACCGCCGCCAGGAGTGGCGGTATCGGCGTTATGTCCGTGATACCACGGCGACGCAGCTACGTACGTCGCTGCTGGCGGGGGCGGCGCTGTTTCTGGCGTTCGGTTTCTCAGATTACGCGTTGCTCGGGAGTGGTCCCCGCCTGGCGGTGCTGCTTGGCCTGCGGGTCATAATGGTGGTGTTCGCCGTGGCCGTCGTGGTTGCCGTTCATATACGCCCGCAACTGGCTGACAGAACGTGGCCGGTGAATACGGTCCTGGCGATGGCCATGACCGTGGTGATTCTGCTGGTGCCGATACGCCCGGAAACGCTCAACACTCAGATTCCCGCGTTGATGGTCGTGGTTATATCCATCTACCTGTTCATCCCCAACCGGGTGCCCTGGATGTTCGCGCAGAGTCAGTTCCTCGGGGTGGGGTTCGTTGCCGCGCTACTGGTATGGGCGCCGGGACACGCGCGGCTGGTTCCCACGGTGGTGCTTCTGCTGGTCCTGGCCAATACGGTGGGACTGCTTACGGCGATGCGACTGGCGTATCTGCGTCGTGAGCAGTTCGCGCTGCTGCGGGAGGAGCGTCTGGCGAATGCCCGTTTGCTCAGAGAGATAGCCGAACGCCAGCGGCTGCAGGAACGCTTCGAGCGCCTCGCCCGGGAAGACGAGCTGACCGGCCTGTGCTCACGCCGGCGTTTCTTCGAGCTGGCCGCCGAAGTGCTGCGCGATCGCCGGCGTGGCGATGGTGATACGGCCGTGTGCATGATCGACGTGGACCACTTCAAGTCGATTAACGACCGGTACGGACACTCGGTCGGCGACGCGGCGCTCGTGGCCTTTGCCGCCCGGTGCGCCGGTGTACTGCGCGAGCCGGATATCATCGGCCGTTTCGGTGGTGAGGAGTTCGTGGTGCTCCTGCCGCGGACCAGTCTCGACGGTGCCCGGGAGGTGGCGGAACGGCTGCGCGAGTCGATTGCCCGGGACCCCGTGGCCAGCCCTGCCGGCCCGCTCGCGCTCACGGCGACCGTCGGTGTCTCCCTGGTCCAACCCGATGAGCACGACATCGAGCCAGCCCTCAACCGCGCGGATGCCGCGCTCTACGACGGCAAGTCGGCGGGACGCGACCGGGTGGTTGTCGCCGAAGCGGGGCACAGTGCTCAGGCATACCGGGAGCGTTAAACGCCGCCGAAATTCTCCCATGAGCCGGGTTCTGGAAAGGGGGGCGGTATGCAGCGCCATGGCGCCCGTCAATGCGTGCGGAGCGCGTCCCGGAGCTGGTTCGGCGCCTTTTTTGGTCAGTCTGTTGGGAAGCCCCGACACTTCCGGGACCGGAGACGATAATTCTACAGAATGCCCCTAATGTGTGTCTTTCTCGCACTATATAGTGTGAGTTCAGTCACCGTGTGATGTTAGATTGCGGGCCGTGAGCCGGGGCGTCACAGGGCTGTGGTATCGTCCCGCTCCGACTGAGATAACTACCCGCAACAGTATCGGAAAGCTGCCAGAACCATGAGCGACCAGCCCCCTCGCCCTGTCGCCCAACGTTCCGATGGAACGGATTGGTCCACCTACACTGACGACGAGATCAGCCTGCTGGATCTGTGGGCCGTGCTGATACGCCGCCGCGTATGGCTGTTCGGCGTCACTGTCGTGGTGTTGCTCGCGGCGGTGGCGTACGCCCTGTCACGCGTGCCGGTATACGAATATCGTGCCCTGGTGGAGATCGCCTCCCAGGCAGATGGTACGACTCCCATCGAGAAGCCGTCGGCGGTGGCGGCCCGGTTCAACGATATCTATATCCCCCAGGCGACGTCCGCCTGGAGCGAGGCGCATCCGGAGGACCCTGCGCCGAAGGTGAAGGCAAACGCGGCCGGCGATGCGGACCTCGTGCGCCTCAGCGGCGAGGGGACGGAGGCCCGTGCCGACGCCTACACGGCCCTCATGAAGGACGCGGTGGCGCGGCTGACCAAGGTCCATGCCTCGGTCACGGAACGTCTGCGTAACCGGTTGCGTCAGCAACAGTCCCGCGCACAGCGGCGGCTGACTACCGCGCGCAACTCGGTCGATGAACTCCAGGCGCGTCAGAAGATGCTCGATGAGCAGGCCGCACGTCTGACACGGGAGATCGAAATGCAGCAGCAGGCACTGGGCGACCTGGAGGCGGTGCGTCCGGGGGAGATCGCCGACTCACAGGACGCCGTGAGTGCGGTACGGCGCCTGCTGGACAACGAGATCATCTTCAAGCGTCAGCGCCTGGATGACCTGCGCACCACCCTCAATACCGACCTGCCACGGCGCCGCGACGACCTCGACGGGCGGCTCGATACGGCCCGCGACGACGTGGCGTCCCGGGAGGAGGAGGTCGCCCTGCTGGCCGAGCAGCTCGCGGCGATCACCGGTACCCGACTGGCGGCACCGCCACGCCGTTCCGACAGTCCTCAGGGGCCCTCTTCGGCGGTGATCGTCGTGCTGGGTGCCATTCTGGGCCTGATGCTCGGCGTCTTCGCGGCGTTCGGTGTCGAGTTCGTCAGCCGCGCCAATGCGCACATGCGGGAGACCTGATGTCGGCGCAGGAGAGCCGTCCGGCGCCAAGGCGGCGCATGCCCTTCTCGAATGGACGAGAATTCGATAGGGGGTGTGGCGGGGCATGACGTGCCATACGCATGAGGCGGAGACGACATGAAGCGCTGGTACGTCATCCACTGCAAGCCCCGCGAGGATGCGCGCGCGGAAGCGCATCTGCGCAATCAGGACTATGAGGTGTTTCGCCCGGTCACGCGGGTTCGGCGCCGCCGTGCCGGCGGAATGGCCTGGTGTACGGAATCGCTGTTTCCGCGGTATCTGTTCGTCCGCCTGGACGACGTCGACGAATGCTGGACGCCGATCCGCTCGACCCGGGGCGTCGCCGGGCTCGTTCGCTGGGGCGACCACGTCCCGTCGGTGCCGGATCCGGTCGTCGAGGGCCTGCGAGTGCGGTGCGACGAGCATGGCGCCATCGATCCCGTCGCCGCGAGTAGCGATTTCCGCCCCAACGAACACGTGCACATCGACTCCGGCCCTTTTGCCGGCTTCGAGGCGGTGTTCCAGGCCCGAAGCGGCGAGGAGCGGGTCGTCGTACTCCTCGAATTCATGCGTCGGGCGCAGCGTGTGGTGGTCTCGGAACGGGCCGTCAGCCGGATCTGATCGCGACCTATGAGTCTGGAGCCGTCGCCCCTTCAATTGCTGGTGGTCGCGTTTCTCGCCCTTGTCGGGGCGAGTGGCTTGATCGCGCTGCTTCGGCCATACGCCAGGCGTATCGGTCTGATCGACCGGCCGGGTGGGCGCAAGCGCCATGCCGCGCCGGTGCCGCTCATAGGCGGTATCGGCGTGTTCGGTGGCTTTCTGGTCGCGGTGGCCGCGGTTCCGGGGCCATTGGCGTCCAGAGGGGCGCTGTTCACGGCCATGGCGCTGCTGCTGCTCGGGGGCGTCCTGGATGACATCCGTGACATGCGCAGCACCAGCAAGCTCCTTCTACAGGCCGCCGCCGCCGCGGTGGTGGTGGCCTCCGGCGACCAGGTGCTGCGTCACGTCGGCGGCTTCCCCCTGGTGGGCGATCTGGTCCTGGCGACCTGGGCCATCCCCCTGACCCTGTTTGCCCTCGTGGGGCTGATCAACGCCACGAACATGCTCGACGGGCTGGACGGCCTCGTCGGCGGGGTGGTGTTCGTGATGCTCGGCTGGCTGCTGTTCGTGGCCGGTCTCCAGGAGGCCGGGGCGGTATCGCTGGTCATCGTGGCGCTGATGGGGGGCGTGGCGGGATTCCTCGCGTTCAACATGCGCCTGCCGTGGCGGTGCCGGGCGAGTGTCTTCCTCGGAGACGCCGGCAGCATGAGCCTCGGACTCGCGGTGGGCTGGATCGTGATCGAGCTCTCCCAGGCGCAGGACTCCGTGCTCTCCCCCGTGGCCTACGGCTGGGTACTGGCCCTGCCGGTGGTGGACACCGTCAGTCTCATGATTCGCCGGCTGTGCAAGGGCCAGAGCCCCTTCGCCGCGGATCGGGAGCACCTGCATCACATCTTCCTGCGGGCCGGCTATACCCCGGGGCAGACGAGCGCCTGTCTCGTGCTGATCGCCGCGGCGTTCGGGGCGATCGGCGTGCTTGGCGGGCTCGCGGGCATGCCGGACTGGCTGCTGCTCGTCGGGCTGGTGGCGGTGGTCGTGCTTCATTACGTGTTCATCCGCCATGCCTGGTACACGATGCGGGCGTTGCGCCGGCTCCACGCTGGCTGGGAAGGGGGGCACGGCCCCTTCGGGAGCGTCGGGGCGGTGCGGGTGATCATGCATCCACCGGTGAACGGCTGGCGCCGTTCCATCGCGCTGTTCGGGATTTACCTCGCCATCTTCTGCCTGCCTTTCTCCCGGGCAGGAATGAATATAGGTCTCGGGCTCGTGCTCGCCGCCACGGCAATGGCGTTGCCGGCCTTCTGGCGGGACGCCCGCCGACTGGTGCTCACGTGGCTGATGCTCGCGCTCACCGGCTATATCGTGGCGCGCGCGCTGATCGGCGGCGCGCCGGTGGACGGTACGCCGTCCTGGGATCATCTCGTCCGGGTGGCCGGGCTGATCAGTCTGCCGGTGGGGTGGTGGCTGGCGGGGGCGCGTGCGCAATGGGTCTGGATGCTGATGTCGCTCGTGGCCGGCGGTGCGGTGGCATTCGTCGCCCAGGCGAACTGGGGCAAGCTCAACGCCGGCGTGCTCAGCGACCCGGCCGCCTGGGGCTCGGCGTCGACATCGGGCTTTCTTGGGGCGGTGATCCTGATGCTGCTGCTGGGTGGCATGATCGCTGCGGTCCACCGCCTGGGCCGTGGCTGGCGGCCGGTATTTACCCTTGCCGTGTGCGTGGTGCTCAGCGTGCCGGTGATCACCGTGCTCGTGGGTTCGCGCTACACCACCGGCTGGGTGGGGGCGCTGGCCGGGGCGCTGGTGATCGGCCTCGGCGCGATCGCCTACGGCGTGGATCGCCGTCAGTGGCTCGGGCTGGCCGGCGGGGTGGTCATGTTCCTGGTAGTCGGGCTGGGGGCCTGGGAGGTGGTGATCACCGGCAGTGGCCCGTGGCGGGACGATCTGGCCGAGCCGATCCAGGCCGCGGCGCTGTATTTCGGCGGCGAAGTGGAGCAGGCGCGGGCGCTGGATCCATCCACGGGCCGGCGGCTGCAGCTGTGGCAGGGCGCGGCGGAGCGCATTGCCGAGCGGCCGGTGTTCGGCTGGGCGCGGATGTCGCCGCGCCAGTTCGACGGACCGTTGTCCGCCTTCCGCGAGTACAACACGCTGTACGGGGCGGTGGCCGTGGGGTTCGGTCTGGTCGGAATGGCGCTGTTTGCGGCGGTGGTTGTCGGCGTGCTCTATCAGTTCATCGTCCTGGCGCGGGACCGGATATGGCCGACGTCGTGGGTCCTGGCCATGCTCGGGGCCAATGCCGCCGTCCTGGTGATGCTGGGGCTGGCGATACAGATCGACGACACGTCGAGCCGCACCGTCATCGTCCTGCTCATGGCGGCCGGCGTGGCCGCCGCCTTCCAGCGGCAGTGGATACAACGTGACTAGCGTCGCCGGGCGACCGGCGGCGCACCCTCTCCCCAAGCCCTCTCCCGTGAAGGGAGAGGGGCCCGCGGTGTTGCAGGTTGGTTGCTCCCGGCGACCAACATCCCGCCTGGTAGC